>CALFYC010000238.1 GCA_937952895.1 uncultured Neisseriaceae bacterium | reverse complement strand
AATACCAGGCATTATCAGATCAAGCATAATTTGATATGCGTGTCAAAATTGAAATGAAAATATCGATCTACCAAATTAAAATTATTTATTAAACTTACTAACAATAAGGGTGCCGCATGTATTGCCGAAAATATTCACCATAGTTCTAATGCGATCTAAAATTCTATCAATTGGTAATAAAATACTAATAATTGAAGTTGGGACACCAAACATCCCAAAAATAATTACAAAACTAACCATGCTAGTTTCTGGGATGCCACCAACTGCGATTCCGGTTAAAATACAAAATGTAGCTAATAAAATTTGATGGTATAAATCTAAATTAACCCCAAGAACATTTAAGAAGAATAATGTAGTTACAACCTCATACATCATACCTGAAGAAAAATTCATGGAAGCACAAACTGGTAACATAAAATCCACAACCTGTCTTTTCCCACCCAATTTATGAGCTTTTTCGATAGCAACAGGAAGGGTTGCAAGTGAACTAGAGGTGACAAACGCTGTTATAAAAATTGGCAAAACTTCTTTTAAGAATACTCGAATAGGTAATTTACGATACAAAATAAAAACTGAAATTAATTGCCACATAAAATGTATGAACAACCCCAATAAAAATACCACAATTAACTTGGTAAGCCCCATTAAATCCATTTCTAAATGGCCGCTTTTATGACTGTGAGCAACAGAACTACCAATTAATACAAAAATAGCAAATGGCGCAATATACATAATAATTTTTAACAAAGTCAAAAATATTTCACGCACACTATCTAATAGATTCAAAAAATGCTCAGCTTTTGCTTTATTGATTAAGGATGCAAATCCAACCAAAATAGAGAATACCAGAATTGGTATAAGTTGAAATTTCTCTAAGCTAACAAATATATTATCTGGAAACACATAATTAAAAACATCATTTATATTAAATTTTGAATTACCATCAGGAACATAGTTTGACATTTTTAACAAATTACTTAAATCTAAATTAACCTTAATATTTAAATAATTGAATAGAATTAGCCCAATTAGAACAGCAATTATTTCACTTAGTATAATAAATGTTAACGAGCTAAATGTAATCCGCTTAAGACCACTAACTTCTGGTAGTTTAGCAATTACGACAACAAGAGAAGTTAGGATTATTGGTAATGCACAAAGTTTTAACAGATTAATAAAAATAATACTAACAAATGCTAAATGATCAAATAAATTAGGTGACAAAACACCCCATATAAAAGCATTAAACACTGCAAACAGTGCCATAAACCCATTGTGCCTAATATACCATCTCATTTATACAACCTTACTTAACTAATCTTTGTTTAAAATCAAATTAATGTCGGAACACTCTGTAACCAGTAAGCAGCATAACCAAACCTTGAGAATCAGCCGCACTAAAGACTTCTTGATCTTTAATTGAACCTCCTGGATGAATAATAGCTTTAATTCCGGCTTCAGCTAAAAAATCTACATTGTCTCGAAACGGAAAAAACGCATCAGAGGCACAAACGGTACCTGTTACATCAAAACCAAACTCTTTAGCTTTCATAATAGCAATTTTAGTTGAATCAATCCTAGACATTTGCCCAGCTCCAATCCCAACAGTTTGTTGATTTTTAACTAAGACTATCGCATTTGATTTAACAAATTTAGCCACATTCCACGCAAATTCTAAATCTAACAATTGTTCTTTCGATGGTTTTAATGAACTAACTACTGTAATTTTACTTAGATCAAGCGACTGATTTTCTGGAGACTGTATTAAAACTCCACCATCAATTCGTTTATAATCAAAAGAATTAGAGTGTGGTTCTAAATCAATTTTAAGCACTCGAATATTAGGTTTATTTGCAAGTATGGCTAACGCATCTTTGCTATAATCCGGGGCAATTAACACTTCTAAGAATTTTTGAATAACTAATTCAACCAAATCTACATCAACTTTTTGATTAAAAGCAATTATTCCACCAAAGCTACTTACCGGATCTGTTGCAAAAGCTTTCTTATACGCATCAATTGCAGAACTACCAATCGCAACGCCACAAGGGTTTGCATGTTTTACAATTACGCATCCCGGTGCATCAAATTGCTTTACACAACACCAAGCAGAATCTGCATCAGCAATGTTATTATATGACAATTCTTTCCCCTGCAATTGCTCAAAACTTGCAGTACTTCCATTAATCTGATTTGCATCTTTATAAAAAGCTGCAATTTGGTGATTATTTTCACCATAACGTAAAACTTGTGATAATTTTAAAGGAATGGTTAATTCTTGATTAAAATGAATTGTAGTATCTAACTTTGTATTTAAATAATTACTAATAATGCTATCATAGTATGCTGTATGCGAAAAAGCTTTATGAGCAAGTTTTAATCGCGTTACTTGATCAATATCCAAATTTACTTTAATCTCATTAACTATATCAATATAATCACTAGGTGATGTTACTATTACTACATGTTCGTAATTTTTAGCAGAAGCCCTAATCATTGCAGGGCCACCAATATCAATATTTTCAATAGCATCATTAAAACTACAGTTTGGTTTTTTTATAGTTTCGGCAAATGGATATAAATTAACACAAACTAAATCAATTGACTCTATTTGATGATCAATAATTTGTTTTTGATGTTCTTCTACATCACGTTTATTCAAAATCGCACCATGAATTTTAGGATGTAAAGTTTTTACTCTACCATCTAATATTTCGGGGAATTGTGTTACATCTGATACCTCAAGAGCTTTAACTCCATTTTCAATCAAATATTGAAATGTTCCTCCCGTTGAAATAATTTGAATTCCAAGTTGTTCAAGTTCTCGGCTAAATTCAATGATTCCACTTTTATCTGAAACACTAATTAATGCCCGTTTAATTTTAGTTAACATATTTCACATCCCATACTCAAATCAATTTTTAATAAAAAACACTATTTATATAACCTTTAAGTAAATCTTTATCCTGAGGAATATGCTTAATTTCAATTGTTCCATCTTCATGAAAATTTACCTGATGAGATAAAAATTTCCAAATAATAAAAGGATATATTACATGCTCTAAATCCAAAATACGCTGAGCTAAATCAGTATTTGTCAGATTTTGGTATGCGGGAACAACCCCCTGAGCAAGAATAGGACCACAATCAAGCTGATTATTGACAAGATGAACTGTTGCACCACTAACTTTTACTTTTAGGGCAATTGCCTCTGATTGTGCATTAGAACCAACAAAAGCCGGGAGTAAGGATGGATGGATATTAATGATTCTATTTTTATAACGCTCAACAAATACAGAACTTAAAATTCGCATAAATCCAGCCAACACAATTAAATCTGGATTATATTTATCTATTTCGATAGCAACTTCGGCATCAAATTCTTCACGAGTTCTAAAAAGCTTATGATCAATAACTTTAGTGGTTAATCCAAACTGTTTAGCAATACTTAATCCCGCTGCATCAGCTTTATTACTAATAACGCAACGAATATGACCATCTAATCCTTTTTCACACAAGGCTTTTAAATTAGACCCCCTACCTGAGATAAGAACAACCAAACCACTCATTTAAATACCAAATAACTATTGAACTTCGAATTTTAGCATAAATTAAGGATTGTATTTTATTCAAATAAGGGACTGTATGCGCCAACTAACCCACAATTCAACAATAATAATCAGTAAAATCACCTAGCGATACTTTCATCTTCAGATAATTCATTAGCAACATCAATACCCTCATTTGGATCATAAATTATAGTATCTCTATTTTGCCAACTTAATAACTCCAAGGTGTGGGCATATAAGCGCAATGATGCTGAAGGCAAACTTGCTTTATCTAAATAAGGGTGAACCTTTGGATATCCTTCAATTAGCACTTTAGTACCTTTGCGTATACAGTTATGTGCCATTTCTGCCATTTTACCATTACAGCTAACTTGAACCCAGTCAGTTTTAGGATAGCCCTTTGATCCAGTTGAGATCCCCACTGGAAATACCGCAAAATAGCTCCCACTTAAGTCTGAAATTAATTCAGGATCTTTACCAACATTTCCAGTTATCGTTAATTTTTTCATAAAAAGTCTCCTTAAAATAGAATAAACCGATTAAAAATAGTAATTAAGTCCCAATTCAAAATTATTACTTGTTAATGAACCAATATTTGTATCTCCACTATTTACCCCTATAGGAAAAAATAAACCATTAGAGACCCATTCAACTCTAATTATTGATTTAGAAGATAACTTATAAGAAATTCCAGCACCGAATACATCTGAAAAGGTATTTACTGAAGCATCACCAATTTGGCAACAGCAACTATTTGCATGTGTCCAATCATAAGCTAAACCTACACGCCCTAAAATTGCTAATTTATCAACTATGGTTGGTAGAGTTAGAATATAAGTTATATCTTGGCTCCAAAGATTATTTAGCGTAGATCCTTGATTATTTGGATATGTATAATTGAAAGCAAAGTTATAGCTTGCCCCCAATTCAAAACTGTTATATTTATCTAGGCTATAACCTAAATTAAAACGGGCAACGGCTCCTAGTTCTGAATTAGTTAAATTCCCCCCATTTGTATCCAAACTAAAAATGGATGAATTAAAGTTAAATGTTTGTTTACTTCCACCTAATTCAATTCCCACATATGGCCCATGTGAAACACTAGCAAATCCAGTTATTGAATAAAGATTCAAGATTATTAGGATATAGCAATATTTAATTAGATGTTTAATCATGTTTAACTGACCATACTAAAATTGCTTTACCATACACTTGATTTTTTCTAATAATGCCAAAATATCTTGAATCATATGAATTTAAAGTATCACCTAAGACAAAAAACTCATCTTTAGCCAAAATAAATTTTTGCAAAGACATTGGATACAAATTAATCCCCTTATCGGTTAGAAAAGCTTTGCTTGATTTAAATAATTCCCCATTAATTAAAACTCCAGATTTTGATATTTCTACTTTATCTCCTTCTTTAGCCACTATTGTTTTTAGTAAATATGGAGCATCATTTGGACACTCTAATTTTTGATATGGCAAACCTAGTTTATGCATTGACGATAAATGCTTAGAACTAACTACACAAACTAAAACCTTATCTTGAACTAGGTAATTATTTAACTGAATCACAAAATAATAGCCAACAGGCTCAGAAATCGTATAGTTAAAAGTAATTTGTTTTGATAAAACTTTCATAGTAGTTAAAACCAATCCCAAAATTACTAAAGACCATATACTATTTCGGAACATAATAGACCTCACCATATTTAATGATCGGATCTGAAAAAATAACACTCTTTGATGGTTTAACTAATTGTAATTTTGTTGCCAACAAAGTTTTTGAATTAGTCGTTGATACATTAGCAATGACTTTTGTTACATAACCATTACTAAAACCACGGCTAAAATTTCCTGTGTTATAACTACTAATTGCTTTTCTTAATGCTTCTTGACTAGAATTAGATTTGGGTAATGCTCTGTAATAATTTTTTTGCAAGATCTTACTAGCAACTTTTAAATTAATACATGGATCCAATAAATCACGGGCCTTATAACCATAATAATGAATATTTTGAATGTTAACTTGAGTAAGACCTACATCAAAGTTATAATGATGACTTTCCAAATAATCTACCCAAAGAGCAGCTTGGTGTAGATTATTTGGTTGATATTTAAGTTTTAAATGACCATTTAAACCAATAGCCCATGGATTTATCTTACTTTCAGTTTTTACTATCGCAGTCATAGTACTAATTGCAACTAAGGGAGCACATTGTTTAATTAAGATGGGTAAATCAATTAATATCATTCATCGAACCCCTCTTCAAGCCGATCGAAGATTACATCTTGATATATATCTTTACTCATATCATATTGAATAATTTGTCTTAATGCTGTCACTTTACGTTTAACTGTATTACATAACTCTCCATTAATATTTTCTTTAACTGTGATATTTTGAATTGCAATAATTCCATTAATTGTAAAACCAATTTCTTGACGATTTACTTTCGCCTCTAAATTATCGCGAAGACAGCTTTCAAAACGAAACAAGGCTTCGGTAACTCCATTAGCATGGATAGTTGCAACACCTCCAGGGTGACCAGTATTCCATGCCTTTAATAAAGTATATGCTTCAGCTCCTCTAACTTCTCCCATAATAATTCGATCAGGTTTAAAACGTAAGGTAGTTCTAAGTGCATGTGTCATCTGGAAAAAATCACCAACTGTAAATGCTATTGAACGCGAAGTATTAAACTGCAATTCTGGAACATCTTCAATGATTAACATACGAGTTTCTGGGAAAAGACGACTAATTTCATATAAAATCGCATTAGCTAAAGTAGTCTTTCCTGAACCTGTGCCACCTGCAATTAAAATATTAAATTTACGCTTAATCCACGAAATAATTGTTGCTTTACTAGTTATTGTCAATATTCCTTGAGATACAAAATCATCAAGTGTATAAATCTTTGATGAATGTTTTCGAATACAAAACGCTGGAAATACTGAAGCTGGAGGGATAACTCCAGTAAAACGATAACCATATTTAGGAATTTGACATTCTAAATACGGATTTTTATTATGGATGAATTTCCCAGTAATACTAGCTAAAACACTCATAATAGTTTCAGCTTTCGTTGCCGACATTTTAATGAATTCAGAAGTGATTAATTTTTGTGGATGATATTGCTTAAATAGTGCGATATTTTTAGAATTAATTTCTTCAATAGTTAGTTTAAATTGATAATTTTTAAATAATTCTTGATTAATTTGTTCAACTAAATCAGTTAAGTTAGCTAATAAAGTGTCATCAATTTTCTTAAAATTAAAATAGCCATCTGCAATTTGATTGGCAAATTCAATAATATTAAAGAATTCGCTTTGATAAGCCATTCTAACTTGACGTTTAGTTTGCCAATACCCTTTTATAACTTGTGTAATAATTTCTAAATTAGATAAATTATCGTAGACAATTTTTTGACAGTAGGATAAATCCCCACTTAAATCACGTTTGCAAAGAACCTTATCTGTTAAATTTAAAACCAAATTTTCAAATATCAACTCTTTATGCATAAACATATTGTGTAATCCAATGCCATGTTGATCCACTAAAATATGTCCTTCGTATACCCCTAAATGATTTTTATAGGGATTTAAAATCACTTCAGTTGTTTGTTTATCCATTAGTATTGGTAGAACTTCTGCCAAATCATGCTCTAAATGCCTAATTGCATCTCTAATTTGTTCACTCATTTAATTTTCTTTATTTAAAAAAATTTGACTCTTGTCCTGTTGAATTACTATTACCACCTCTGAACACTAGGTCCTGCTTAACCAATTTAGTTACCGCATGTTGACTATTGCTAAATAATGCCCTTGTGTCCTGATGTTTAAGTGAAGTATTAACCTCTCTCGTACTATGTGAACTTAAAACTTTAAGATTCGAATCATCTTTTAAAATATTAATCTCTCCCGCTAATAATTTGGCACCCCATTCAGGAATTCGATAAATTAAAAAAGCCATAGTTATAATTCCGCCAAAAATACGCCATAAAACTCCTATCATATTGACCCCAGAAATAGTGGCCAACATTCCAACCCACTCTTTAACAAAACCACTTAACACTCCCATTAATAAGCAAGTTATAAATAGTTTAATTGCGACATTAGCAACTGCACCGATATAACGCTGCCAAAAATTCATAGTCCAACTACTACCTAAAAATCCAGTTAATAAAAATCCTGCATATAATATGAAATAGGCTTCTAATAGATTTTTTATTAAGATTGTGGCAATAAAAATTAACGTTATAAATACAACAACCTGAAGAATAGCCAAAGTAAATTTTTGGGTAACATATTCAAAACTGCCGGTCTTATCAGTAATTTCATGGATAGTAGCCGCAATACAATTAAAATAGCTTAAAATCTCTGATGGGCCTAACGTAATATATGGATCACCATTACTCATATTAATTTGGAAATGTCCTAATACTCCCCCTAAATTAACCATATAATTGACAATTCCTTGATAAACCTCTATATTCACTAAATATTTAGCGAAAAATAAACTTAAGGTTATACGAGTGAAGAAAAACACCCATAATTTTTCAATATCACCAGAAAAAACCTTTTTAACCGAAATTTGCCAAAGAAACTCAGTTGCAAATAAAATGTAAAAAAATTTCTGCGCAATTGGTTCAACTTGATTACCCCATGTTGTTGCAATTGTTGTAAATTGTTTTACAATATCATCTAATACACCGCCTCCCCCAATTTCACAGATTGGCGAGGCATATATCGATGGAGTGAACAATAAAAATATAATGAATCGGTTAAACTTATTTAAATTATTCATTTTATAGCCCTGAATTTTGAATACCATTATAAAAATCTTCATTAGTTTGCTTTTCTAGCTTTTGTTCAGCTAATTGTTTTTGTTGTTGGGTCACTAACAATAGATGCATTTGCGATAAAGTATTTTGACTTTGTGCTTGCAATGAAATTGCTGATTGCTGTAATGCTAATGCCGCTGCTTTTGGATTTGTATTAAATGAATTAATAATATCCTGAATATTATTTATACTACTATCAATATTCGAAATATTTTGTAATGCATAAGTAAATTGTGAACATAAATCATCATTGATTTGGTTAACATAATCAGTTAACTGTTGTTGCTCAGCTTCATTACATAATTGACAAATATTATTACTAATATTACTTAATTGCTGAATACTTTTTAAATTTTTAATTTGATCAGCTATTGTTAATGCATTATTTAATTTACCAATATAGTAAGCAAGAGATGCATTATATTGTGTAATAGTTTGCCAATCTTGCGGTTCAAAAACTGGAACACTTGCATGTATTTGGTAACAAAAAAATAATAATAGAATATTTTTTTTCATTTTATAAGCCTTATAAGTAAACCATATACGGAATTTTATAAAACTCAAAATAGTGAATTTTGCGAATTTTCGCAAAAATTGACAAAACATCTCCAGCAGAAGATGTTTTAAGTGGTTGACAATATAAAATAAATGTGTATTTAACTATTTTTTACTTAATAATGACATCTGTTTCATGTAATAAATTTTTGATTTAGCTAATCTACCTTATTTGAGTAAAGTAGTTTAAACGGAGAGAATTCGCAATATGCAAAAATGCATATTGCTTTTTTAATCCAACTCGTCAATAAAAATATTTTCACATGTCTTGAAATAACACACTGATCACTTTCAAACAACTGATCATTTTTTTTGTGTTATCCATACAGCCGCATTATCTAACGTCACATTAATAAAAACACTACCATCTTTTGGGACATTTTATGGCGAAGTGCGAATTTGGGGTAGTATCTCATTTTGAATGATAATACTTTGATAATAAAATATAGATTTCTGAAACTGATACACTAACAAATTTTGTTAATTCGTCGATTCCGAAGATTAAGATATTTAGACATAGACTCTTTAGGAGTTCAACATCTCAGAGCTTTCCTTAGTTAATTATCCAATTTATTTATAAATATCGCGGATTATATATAATGGACGACCTTTAGTTTCCATAAATATACGCCCTACATATTCTCCAAGCACTCCAAGACCAATCATTTGTAATCCACTAAAAAATAATATAAAAATTAATAATGAGGGATAGCCATTTACATCTATCCCAAAAATTATTGTTTTAGTGAAATAGTAAATTGCATATAAAAATCCAGATAATGCAGTTACAATACCAATAATAGTCCATATTTTTAAAGGCGCTGCACTAAAACTTGTTATACCATCTATACTAAAACGTAATAATTTAAAATAATTCCACTTCCCGCTACCAGCTATTCGTGAGTTACGTTTATGATAAACCAATTTTTCTTTAAAACCTAACCAACTAAATAAGCCTTTATTGAACCTCACACGCTCATGAATTGATAGAAACGCATTAATAGCTTTACGGTCAAGTAGCCGAAAATCTCCAGCATTTGGAATCAGTTTAGGATTACTTATTTTATTAATTAACTTATAGAATAAATTTGCAGTATTTCGTTTTAAGTATGTATCATCCATACGATCTTCCCTAACAGCAGTTACGACTTCATAACCACTTAACCAATGTTCTAACATCTCATTGATTAATTGAGGAGGGTCCTGTAAATCCGCATCTATAGATACCGCACAATCACCATTACAATGCGCAAATCCAGCATATAATGCTGATTCTTTCCCAAAATTTCTAGATAAATCAATTATAATCAACTTATCTTTAAAGGTTTCTTTATATTTTAGAAGCTGTTCTAAAGTATTATCGGTACTACCGTCATTAACAATTACAATTTCAAAATTAATTGGTAATGTGTTTAAAACTGGAGCTAACCCATCAAACAAAAAACTGAGGCTTTCACTCTCATCTTTCATAGGAATAATAATACTAATAATTTTAGTCATGTTCACACCTTTTAAGACTTATACTATTAACTTTATAGTATGTTGCAATAGTTTTATTTTTTCCATCTTTAGCATCATCTGCCATATCATCAAAATACGTTGGATATTTTAAAATCGCACTAGCGCAATATGCCGGAATTTTTACATTAAATTGCTGATTAGATATATAGTTACTTATTAAAGAGTTACGCTTATTAATAAATTGATTAAGTATGTAATAAGAATATGTTATGTAAGTCAGGAAAATTATACTAATAAAAAAGAAAACACATTTAATTAATCTATTGGTCTTTTCATTATCAAATCTCTTGTGTGATAGATATTCAATTATACATATAGCAAATAATATAAAAATCACACTATCAAGAATCATAAGCATTCTTCCACTTATTGGAGAATAGTAAGCAACCCCAATAAAAGAAAGAATATGGAGATTTATTAATATTATATAAAAGACAAATTGTTTAATAAATTGATCAGATAAAATATTACGTTTTAAATATATAAAAACACTAATTATTACTAAAATTATAGCAATTGCCACATGATAGCCATACCTAAAAAACTGTGCATAAGTCATTACTATTTTTGTAAAGATACCATAAGTCATAACATGCGGATTACTCATTAAATAAGTGCTTTTTCTTATATAGTTACCTGGAGCCTTAATGGAA
>CALFYC010000237.1 GCA_937952895.1 uncultured Neisseriaceae bacterium | reverse complement strand
CGCTTACTTATGGCACAGGTAGTGGTGCACTTATTTATGGAGTAAACAATACTCTAATAGGTAAAGCAATCGCTCCTATCGCAACAACAGCTTATGGCAATACTATTGTTGGCAGCACTCAATGTACTGGTCTTACAAGTGGTTACGAGAATGTGGTAATAGGTGCAGCAACTCCTTTGCTTAATACTGGTTATCAGAATGTAGTAATAGGTAAAGGTGCGGGGAATGCGTTAACTACAAGTCAACACAACGTGCTGATTGGGCTTAATGCAGGAGCAGAAAACTCCACTGCACTTAACGGCATTGTGGCGATTGGGGCTGAGGCTGCAAATTCATCTACTGGGCCACAAATTGTAGCCATAGGGCAAGCTGCTGGCAGCGGCTGTACTACGGGTACAAGATGGGTTGCTATTGGAGATAGCGCAGCAGGCTTAGGTGCTAATAGTGACTGGGTTGCAGTAGGCAATCAATGCTATGCAGGTTCACAGGCGGTATCTGTAGGTTCGTATGCAAATAGCGGCTCACTCGGGACTGGGCTTGTAAGCATAGGTTACTTAGCTGGTAGAACTTCTTCAGACCCGTCATCTGCTGAGGCAATCTCTATTGGTACACAAGCTCACTACAACTCTGTCAAAGGTACTGGGAGTATTGCAATCGGAGCTAGGGCAGGTAGCGGTACTGTAGCTGACCATAAGAGCACCAATGACTCCTACGCAATATATTTAGGCTGGGAAGCTTCACGAAGTTCAACCATTTCAACAGCAACAGCTTTAAGTAACATAATAGCAATAGGCAAAAACGCAGCAGTTGCAGCTTCAAATAGCTGTGTGATTGGTAGCACAACTTCTCCAGTAAACGTAGGCTTTAACATGACTACGCCCACTGCTAGGATGCACCTTCCAGCAGGCACAACTATTGCAGGCTCCGCACCCTTGAAGTTTACCAGTGGTACGAATCTTACTACAGTAGAAGCAGGGGTTATTGAGTATGACGGCTCCTTCCATATAACGCATGGTTCGACTCGTTACAGCTTGGGAAATTTACCTTTCATAGCATCTACAAACTCAAATGTACTAACTAATACAACAGCTAGAATCTTGGGCGGTTCTGGAGGCACAGCTAGTAAGCCAAATGCAACTATTATTACTGGTGTAAACTGTACTGCAAACGGTGGTTTATCAGTAGTGCTAACTGGTAATAATGTCAACACAACTCTTGGTGGAGCAGTTGTTCAGGGCAATTATCAGGTACCTTATCCAAACCAGGCGGCAGTTAAACAATCCGTAATGATTGTTGGGCAAACTACGGCCAACGTATTCACACAACTAACAAACTCTGGATCGGATGGTGATATATCTACTGCTGGAGATACTAAATATATATTAGCTACTAAGCCAAATGGTATGTCAAATACCAATGGTGTAGGTATCCATAGAATTACATTAACAGGAAGTAATCAAACAACTGGTGCACCTTACTTTGGATTTAGTGGAGAATATATAGTAACATGTAGCTATAACGGAACTACAACCGTAATAGATGCAATCACAACAGTGCATACCTCCTTAAGAGCAGGTGTTGCCGAAACATTTACACCTAGTTTTACATTAGACGTAACAACAGCAAATGCTGCATTGTTAATAGGTGTGGTTACTACATTAGGTAGCGTAAGATGCGCTGGCCATGTAGAATCAGTTTATTCTTAATAGGAAATATATAAAAATGGCAATTCAAATAGAATATAGTTATGGCGGATACACATTACCAACAGCTTACTTAAAAGCAACGATTGGTAGAGCAGACGTAGATACAACAGTTGTTGTATATCAAGTGTGGCCAACACAAGCAGATAGAGATGCAAATAGAACAGCGGTTGATTCTGGTGCACATGTTTTGCCTACAGATCTAAATGCAGCAGTAAATCCAATAGCATATGCATATGACCTTTTAAAAACATTACCAGCATATGAAGACGCAATAGACGTTTAATAGGAGAAATCTATGACAAAATTAGTTCAACCAAATGTGTTAAGAACTTATCAGTCTGGTGAATTGTATGCCGCTAACGAAATGGTTTTATATAATGGCGTACCTGCATATACTAATACTACTTTAGCCCAAGGAGTTGCTGGAACTGCTGGCAACTTCACTAATCTTTCTAGCAATACTTATTCAGACAGCCTATTTCGCATTCAAGATAATAATGATGCAACTAAGCAGATAGCTTTTCAGGCCTCTGGTATTGCAACTGGTCAAGAAAGAACCATTACAATGCCAAATGCCAATGTTGATTTAACCAACGTAGCATCTCCCGCAAGTCCCAGTGCTAATGGTTATCTTACACCTAGTGATTTTGTAGCGATTCCTAAGAAGGTTTACATTACTTCTACTTATACTATATCGGGTAATGATGTAGGGAGAGATCATGAGTTTATATTAACTTCTAATGCAAATTTACACATACAGAATTTAAGTACAAGCAACCGTATAGTGTGTAGAAGTGGAGATGGCGGAACATATACAATATCAAATGCAGCCGTAGCTGCTTGGGGTATTGTGCCAGTAGGTACACCAGTGCAAGTGTCCCAGACACAGGAAGTTATTATATCTGGAAACATTGGCAGTAGTCACGTTGGGTATATTACAGGAAGTGTGGCAAATACTTCACACTTTCAAATAAAAGGCACTGGTAGTGCAACATTTAATATACCATTAGCTGGATCAAGTGTTATTACAGTTCCAAACTATAATGTAAGTCTTGGTAATATTCCGTTTTTAAATATGGATGCCGTTTCTCCAATCACAAATGGTGGAATAAATTATTTAATGATTGCACCTGGCTCTTTTGGCTTAACAATACCAATAACCTACGCATCTACTTTGGCAAATACAAAATTTATTGTATATAATAACACTGTTTCAAATCAGTCAATTGCATTAAATATAACATGGTCAGGTCAAACAGGTGGATTCTCTGCTACTCCAACAATAAGATACAGTGATCAATCAGCTACTACTCTGTCTGCAATAAGTGGAGTGAGTGGTACATATAATACTGGCAATGTTATTTATGTCCCACCTGCTGGCTCTATAGAGCTTGTTGTATATGCAAATAGTGGCGGGACTTGTATAATAAACGCTGGAATATGTACAAATACAGGTGGACTATCTACATCAAATCAGTGGCTAAAAATGTATAAGAGCTATTCGAATACAGATTTGGCCAAGTATATGTGGATTAATGGTTCTGCATTAAACGGCCAAAGAGAACTAACTCTGCCAGACACTAATGTAGATTTAGGATTAATTCCAGGCATAGGAAAATTTGGCAGCAACACAGTATCTAATGGCGGCGCAATAGTAGCATCTGGAGCAACAGCTAGTGTTGCCGATGGTACAGTAATTCTTGATGGTAAAAGTATTATCACTGGATATAATTATACCAGCAAAGGCTCTGTGGTTATTCAGGGATCTAATGGAACAGACTCATATAATCGTCCAGCAGTAATTAATACATTATTATCAGACTCATCATATCTACAGCAGGCATCTAATCCATTATCTATAAATGGCGCTGGAGAATTACCATTCGCACATTCTCCAGCATTGGCAGCATATAGATTACTGGGTGGTGGTAATAATCAAATAGCAATCCATACATTAACATTTGCTGGAACTGTTAGTAATGCATCTGGATTTTTAGGATACATAGCGGGGCAAAGACGAATCGTTGTAAGTAGGAATGATAATACCGATACATATACAATAGTGTCTACGCAAACAATTGGTGCTGATACTGCAACTGGAATAACTGGTTTTACAGTAACAATATCGCTTGTTGCAGATAGATTAAGCATAGTTTTTGATCAAACGCCAATCACCAACCCAGCAAAATTAATTCACGCAGAACTACATACTGTAATAAATAGTTTAGGATAAAACAGGATAAACAATGACAACAAACTTTCAATTTAAATCCTCTCTCATAGATTATACCTATGAGGGACAAGGATATAGTTACACACTAACACCAAATGAATGGACTACAATAGATGTAGACCTAATGGCATTTGGACAATTCATATCGTTAATGTCAGATGTATACTCTGGTGCCATTCATGCGTTAAATAAAGCAAAACTCTTTGATCACTTTGAGATTAGTTTATCCGCCTCCAATGGCGGAAGTGGAACTGGCGGCAGTTTAGAGCCAGTTGGTAGCTGGGATATTGCAAACTCTACAATAATTGGCGATCCAATAGAATTACCAATTTCAATTGTGAATACATATGATGCAGAATTAGTATTTGCCAACACCATTGTGTCTGGCGGTGCGCATACATACTCTTTTGCTGGTAGTTACTATATATACGGCGGAACATCAAGTCCGAACGTAATTAATGACTTTACAACTACAAAGTGGTTTACGATGCCGTTAGCTGGCTACAATATATTTGTCCTATATGATTCAGCAGACGTAAGTAATCCAATGGAAGATGTAGCCAGCAAAGTGCTCAATGAAGATCTTGATAATAGACAACTTATTTATGGCAACATTACATCTCTATTCGGTCAAAATATTGTTGACGTCCAATATAGTGGCCCTGAAACTGGTGGAACCATAGTACATCAAAATGATACGGATAATACAGACGTTCAGAATGTATCGGTAGGTATTAATCTTGATTTAGGCAAACTTTATATAGACAATGGCATACAGCCAATATATGAATTTGAGATTCCAACAGATGTATTTGCTGGCGTAGAGGAATTGCAGTTGTTTATAGGTGGTGTGTATGGATCAGCATTTGGAGAATTCAGCACAACAAACGTTTCATTTGCAGATCCAATCGGCAAGCCTCCAATTACAGAAATTAGAGCAAGTGCAATAGTTACACCACCACCAGACGCAGAAGATGGACAACTATGGAACGTATCATCAACTGGCGCATATGATGGTAGACAGCTTAAAGATAGAGACAGTGTTATATTTTATGATGACTTGTCCAAAATCGTGGCAATAACGCATCCAAATGTAGAGGACATCGTTAGTGATGCCATCGAAGAAGCACTTGGAGAAGATGGTCAAATTACAACAGCCCTAGAAGATTTATTAATAAATAAGCATTTTAATTCATTCGCTGGAGATTGGGATGCTGGTGGCCAATATGACGGATTGCTAAACTTTACGCCATATGTTGCAGCAACATATACAGATAATTTACTAAGTCCACTTGGACAGGACGGATTATTTTCAGATGGTAAATACTATAATCTTATACGTGACATGTCGGCAACAATAAATAATGGCTTAAGTTTCGACTTAATTATTCCATATATTAGCTATGGCTCGGACGAGCTAGTTGTAGAAATAAAAGATGGTAATGGATTTATGGACTTGTCTCCTAATCAAAAGTTCATTAGATTCTCATTTATCAATTTGGATATTAGCGGCACAGATGATGCGCAGATACAATTGACTACAACATCCTGTGATGGTGGAGAAGATGTAGTAGTGCAAGTAAGTGGGACATTATCCAGTATTGGCGACAGAATACAATTTAATGTATCACAAGATAGTAGTGTGGCATTTAATATTACACAAGGGCAAACATACCTTGGCGGTGGTAGCACTATTTTTACAGAAACCGATGCTATTATTTACGCAGGGTATGGCAACGAATATCCAAGCATTGGGCATCAGGCTTTTGTTATAACTCAAGGTGCACAGAATATTATTCTACCACCAGAGCCAAGACTATATAAAACATATAGAGCAATTAATACAGACGGCTACAGCGATCTATATGGCAAAATAATCAAGGAAAATGATCTAGTTACATTTATCGAAGATAATGACGGAGAAGGGATTCTAGTAGAGTCAGCAGCAGATTTATCGTTAGAAGCTAGATATGTACAAGATGGTGCTGGCCTATATCTATATGGAACCGAGACAGATCCATTAAGCATAGACGTAATATCTGTTGATTCATCCAATATTGTTAGTAGAAAAATTATCATAAACACTGTCATGAACGTAAGCTATGTACATCCAGGTGATCCATTCACTCCTGTGATTACAGTTAAGTTTAACACAACGGATAGTGCTACTGGTTTGACTGTTGGTAGAAATTATACACCAAATAGTATATATCAAGTCGTATTTGACACTAGGGGCGGAAATTCAATAGAAAATGTTGTATTTTTAGATGACGCAATAGGAACAATAGCGCCAACACCAGTAAGAATCGAGGCAGATAAACTTATTGCATACACATTCGTATCACTGGCATATTCAGATGTAGGATACGGCACAAAAATAAGATGCATAGGGAAAATGGAGCTATAAAATGAAACTAATGGCAATTAATAAAAACTACACCATTGATGAGATAGTAATCAATACAGCAAGTTGGACTGAAGTGGATATGGATACATTGTCCAAGGCAAATGCAAGAAGTATAGCTATTTTATTATCTGACCATAAGATTGCTGTAGCATGTGAGAATGGTGCGCCATGTACACATACCGCTGCAAGACTTATTGTTAAATTATTATAGGGAGCAGATGTAGATGATAAACAGTCGTGCAATCAGCGACTTACATCCCAAGGTACAAGTAATGGCAAATGCTATGATCGAGGCCTGCAAAAAAGCAGGCTTCGACATATTAATTACAAGTACATATAGAGATGCAGAAAGTCAAAACGCCTTGTATGCACAAGGAAGAACAACAAAAGGCTCAATAGTAACTAATGCAAAGGCTGGTCAGTCTTGGCATAATTACAGATTAGCATTTGACATAGTTCCATTGAAGAATGGAAAGCCAGTATGGAACACATCTGGTGCTGATGGAAAGTTATGGAAAGATATAGCTAAAATTGGCAAAGCATGTGGATTAGAATGGGCGGGGGATTGGGTAAGCATGAAAGAGTACCCACATTTTCAATACACTGGTGGACTAACACTTAAAGATTTGCAAGCTGGCAAACAATTGTTAAAAGATATAAAATAGGAAGACAATATGGCAATATTCAATTTTAGGGCAATAGGTCCTGTATTTATAGCATCAGTAGGTAACTATTCTGTAAATATATACAATGACGCATACACACCAATAGATACAGCAGATATGAACCAAATAAACGTATTGGGGATATCTAGAGGCATATATTATAACCTGCTAGAATGTGATGATCCTACTGGGTTTGCAGACTTCTCAGAGGGATTCTCGGGTATTTATAAAGA
>CALFYC010000236.1 GCA_937952895.1 uncultured Neisseriaceae bacterium | reverse complement strand
AGTTCAGACGTGTGCTCTTCCGATCTATAATTCTAATGAGGAAATGGTTTTTTTAAACGAAAAGCTTTTTTTAAGCTGACTATCTTTAGCGCTTTCAATACTTGCAACCACTAATCCTTTACTACGAATAAGCTCTCTAGCACTTCTAGCTGAATCGGCTTGAACTACACCTTTCTTTTCTTTACCTTTGCTATCAAATGCTTTATAACTATAAGTTGTCATATTTGTTTATTCTTTTGTAACAGAGGATATTTCCTCAATCGAAGTTTCTCCAGCAACCACCCAACGTAGTGCATCCATGCGTAGTGTATTCATGCCCAAGTTTTTTACCGCATATTCTTCAATTTCTGATTCAGATGCTTCAGTATGTATTAAACGTTGAACTTCATGATCTACCATTAATAACTCATGAATACCGTTACGTCCTTTATAACCAGTAAAACTACAATGTTCGCAACCAACAGGTGAATACACTTTAACACCCTCTGGTATATCATATTCAGCACGAATTTTAGCATCCACACTAGTATTTTCAGTTTTACATTTTGGACATAATAAACGAATCAAACGTTGTGCTAAAACTCCAACTAAAGTTGAAGATAATAAAAATGATTCAACCCCCATATCAATTAAACGGGTAACAGCTGATGCAGCAGTATTGGTATGAAGTGTTGCTAATACTAAGTGTCCTGTTAAACTTGCTTGAACTGCAATTTGTGAAGTCTCCAAATCACGAATTTCCCCAATCATCACCACATCCGGATCTTGACGTAAAATGGCTCTTAAGGCCCTTGCAAAACTCATATCTATTTTTGAATTAATTTGTGTTTGACTAAGTCCTTCAATATCATATTCAACAGGATCTTCTACTGTCATAATATTTAATGATTTCGAATCAAGTCTTGCCAATGCTGCATATAAAGTCGTTGATTTTCCAGAACCAGTAGGACCTGTAACTAAAAATATCCCATGTGGTCTATGAATAATTTTGTCAATATTATCTCGAGTAGTACTCTCCATCCCTAAGGCTTCTAATTGTAAGCGGTCTTTATTTTTTTCTAATAGACGCATTACTACCCGCTCACCATGACCAGTTGGAATAGTTGAAACCCGTAAATCGACCTCACGTCCAGCCAATCTTAATGCAATACGTCCATCTTGTGGTAAACGTTTTTCAGCAATATCTAATTGAGCCATAATTTTAATTCTGGAAACAAGAGCTGCATGTAATCCCGGATTTAAGTCCACTACACTTTGTAATGTTCCATCACGTCTAAATCTAACAATTGATTTTTTTTCATAGGCATCAAGATGAATATCTGATGCGTTTTCCTTAACTGCTTGAGTTAAAAATGCATTCATAATTTTAATAACTGGGGCATCATTTTCTGATTCTAACAAATCTGAAGATCTAGGTAAATTATGAATTAAATCCGTAAGATCAATATCACCTTGAACATCATCTAAAATTGCTGCCGCATTTGAACTGGAATATGCTTCCGATAATAGACTATCAAAAAATTTTTCATCGATTTTGGTAATTTTTAATGGAAATGGTAGTTTACGTTTAATTTCTGATACGACAGTTGGATTTAGGTTATTAACAACCGCAACTAAAATGTCATCACCATCAACTCCATAAATGCATACTTGATGATTCTTGGCGTATAGATATGGTATACGCCTTGAATATTTATTTGGGACAAATTTTAAGGTTGCATTTGCCATTTTTAGCTACTACCTCTTACTTACTTGGTAATGTAACAGTGCCGCCAAGATCTACAGTAGCATTTGGATTACTCATCGTTGGTGAATTAATCACTTTCCCTTGAGTATTACTTGATGCACGTAAATCAACTACCGGTAAATCTTTATTTAAATTAAGCGATGGCCCAGGCCCTTGAGCATCCATTGTTTGCTTAACTGGCAATTGATTATCCATATTATCTAAAGTTACAGGTTTGATTGTTGGAAGTAATGCATTACCTTTAGCTTGAACTTGGTTTTGCTCACCAACAACATAATTATATTTCTCATTAGTTAAAGCTTTATAACCATCTTGATTTTTAATGATTACAGGGCGTAAGAATAATACTAAGTTAGCTTTAGTATGAGAACGACTTTGCCAACTAAATAACCAACCTAAATAAGGAATTTCACTTAAAAGTGGAATACCGTTATCTTGCAATGATACTTGATCACTCGTCATACCGCCTAATGCAATAATTTGACCATCATCAACCACTAATGAAGTTCGCATATTACGCTTTAAAAATGATGGTCCATTTGGATTATTCGGCAAACTTGATGGATCTAATTTAGAATCCTCTTGATAAACCTCTAATTGAATTGCTCCACTTTGTGTAATTAACGGTTTAATTTGTAAAAAAGTCCCTAGATCGGTACGCGTAATTGTATTTACAATTGAGCTATTAGTTGCGGTATTGGTAAAGTTACCATTTGGAATACCTACGTTTGTTCCAACTTGAATTCTAGCTTCTTCATTATCCATAGTAATTAATGTTGGTCTTGCAACAATATTACCCGATGAGGTTGAAGTAATCATATCAGCCAATGCGCCTAAAGATGGAACTGTTTGACCACCAATAGTAGTAGTTCCAGTAACTAAACCAACATACACCTCATTAGGGAGAGAACCAACTCCACTAGCTGCACCTGCCGCACCAGTTTGTCCTCCTTGACCTGCTGCAGCAGCACCGGCTCCCGCAATTGTACTTGCCAAACCTCCAATACTGTTACCATTTCCACCATAATTGGAAAGAACTGCAGCACCAACATTATTGTTTCCACCACCTACAATCCACTGAATCCCAAAGGTTCCAGTTAACTGTTGATTTACATCTACAATCATAGCTTCAATCATTACCTGAGCGCGTCTAATATCAAGCATATCAATAATCATGCGTAAGTTATGATAGAGCGCTTCTGGTGCCTGTATAATCAGAGAGTTAGTGGTAGGCTCAGCCTGAATAAACACCTTTGGCTGATCTTTTTGATTATTATTTTGCCCTTGGCTGCCGCGGTTAGACGAACTTTGTGTACTTGATTTATTACCAAATGATGAGGA
>CALFYC010000235.1 GCA_937952895.1 uncultured Neisseriaceae bacterium | reverse complement strand
GATAACAAGGGTAAAATTATATAATGAAGCAAATAAAGATCTGATAAATAGAAGTTATTCTAAATCAATAAAGTTATATCGGATATTGGAATTAACTTATCCATATGGAATTTATGCCCAGCAGGGGTTACTTGATTTAGCATATGCTTATTATATGGATGGTCAACCAGAGCTTGCAATTCCTACCGTAGATCAATTTATTAATTTATATCCAACGAATGTTAATATGGATTATGCGTTATTTTTAAAAGGCTATATAAATTATAAAAATGATAATGGTCTCTTGTCGCGTTTTACTAAACAAGATTTAAGTGAGCGTGACCCCAAAAGTTTACAAGAAGCATATAATGCTTTTTATGAATTGGCAACGAAGTATCCAAATTCACGTTTTGCGCCAGATGCTCGCGACAAAGTAAATCGGTTGGTTAATGCTTTAGCAAGAGGTGAAACGTATCGTGCAAGATATTATATGCAAATAAAGGCTTATCTTGCTGCAGTTGGTAGAGCTGATAAAGTAATTACTGATTATCCAAATACCCAATATGTTGAAGAAGCCTTAGCCATAAAAGTTGTTGCATATAACGATGTGGGTAATTATACTTTAAGTCAGAAAACTAATGAGGTTTTAGCTATAAATTTTCCTAAAAGCCAATATTTAAAACATTCATGGTCCTACCATGATATGGCGTGGTACGCTTTTTGGCGTTAATTTTTTGTAAGAAAGGTTATTATGAATAAAAAGCATTCAAATGGAGTATTAAATGTAATCTCCGATAATATTCTAGAGCAATTAATATATATTATGATTTTTGCTCTATTCAATGTGCCATTTTTACTTCCTAATAGTTATTATCCAGAAGGAAAATTTTACCAAGAATTATTTGCTATTTTCGGCTCTACTTTTATTTGTATAGTTTCAGTATATAGATCACATAGAGTATCAATATCAAGTGCTGGAATAGCTACATTCTTATTTGGGATTTTTTTACTTTTTCAAGTAGCATTGGGGTATATTAGAATTCCAAGTGTTAGTATTGATACTAGTATTGAATTATTTGCTGTTACTGCATTATGTATTGGTATAACTTCTTTTGTTAATGATAATAAAGATGCTCAAAAAAAATTAGTTACAATTATTGCAATTGCAGCTGTTGTTGGAACATCAATTCAGGCATTTTATGGCTACTTACAATATACCGGAATTGCTGAGAATTTTAAAAGCTTTATTTTATATGTTGGCTCAGATGCGGATAATGTGGTTGGTAATGTGGGTCAGAAAAATGATTATGTGGATTTTATTACAGTTGGTTTATTTGCTCTTAGCTATCTGTTTTTTATTCGTAAAATAAATTTATGGTTATATAGTTTAGGTGCTTTATTTTATATTCTAATTGTTAGTATAACCACTTCAAGAATCCCGTTAGCTTTTTTTATGGTGGCTTTTGTCATCGCAGTAATATTTGTGTTAGTGAATCGAAATAATCCAGAAACAAAAGAACAAAATAAACGTTTATTAATGATAATCGTTGCTTTATTTGTAGGAATATTTGTGGTTGAAGCAATACTTCCAAAACTTTTGGAATTATTTGCACATAAAACTGATGCAGGATCTGCGCTTACACGCTTTGGTGCTGATAGTATTGGACAATCAACATATAGAAGATTTTATGAATGGTATAAATGTATCGTGTTATTTTTATCTCATCCATTTTTTGGTGTGGGTTGGGAGCAGTACGCTCGTGAAGCAATTTATTTAATGTTAAATGATCCAAGATTTAGTTATATTCCAGAGAATATGGCGCTTTATTCGCATAGCCATAATTCAGTATTAGAAATTCTAGCCGAAACTGGAATTGTTGGTTTTAGCATTTCAGTAGTTTATGGATTTTGTTACACAATTTATAGCATATTTAAAAAATTCAACAATTATGAAACAGTGTTTTTATGTTTTATGATTTCGACTATTTTTGTTCAAGGGCTTTTCCAGTTCCCGTTGTGGTATGCATATTTTCTAGTTATTTTTATCTTAATGTTATCGGTAAATAAAGTTGCTTTTTCAATTCAAAACAGTAAAATGGTTAAAGGAATCTTTACTGTTGCTTTTGTAGTATTTGTAGTTTTCTGTATTTCATTATTACAGACATATAATCAATTGTTAAGATATAGTAATGTTCCTCAAGATATGGATGATTATGTAACTAATGTGAAACAATTAGAACAAATATTTGAAACCACTTCATTCTGGAAACTCCAAACATTAATGGTTTTAAATAATTATATTATGCCAGGCTCGCCACAAACCAGCCAAGCAATGTCGATAGAAGAGCAACTTAAATATGTCGATTTAATGGGTAATCAGCTACCTTATACTGGTTCAATTTTTAATCAAATTGTGGTGCATAAATTAGCTGGAGATGAAACTAAATCTAAATTCTATGCAGATCTTCTGGCCCATGCTTTTCCATATTATAAGGATAAAATTGCTCAACAATTATCACAAGATCCACGTTTTGCGCCAGAAATTGAAGTAATTAATAATTTCCAATATGAAGATAGATCAATATTTTCACGTTATTTCCATGGGGGAGTACAAAATAAATGATACAAATGAATAATTTAGTTCCTGTGGTTATTGAGCAAAGTGCTAAAGGGGAACGTTCTTTCGACATTTATTCACGATTACTGCGGGAACGTATCGTGTTCCTAGTTGGGGAAGTTAATGACCAAACTGCTAACTTAGTGGTTGCTCAAATTTTATTTTTAGAAGCAGAAAATCCAGATAAAGATATATATTTCTATATTAATTCGCCAGGTGGTTCTGTATCTGCTGGATTTTCGATTTATGATACGATGAATTTTATAAAGTGCCCAATAAATACTTTATGTATTGGGCAAGCTTGCAGTATGGGGTCATTTTTATTGTCAGCTGGGACAAAGGGTAAGCGATTTGCTTTACCTAATTCTAGAATTATGATCCATCAGCCGTTATTAAGTGGTGGATTGCAAGGGCAAGCATCTGATATTGAAATTCATACTAAACATCTTTTATCAACAAAACGAAAATTAAATGAATTGTTAGCTAAGCATAC
>CALFYC010000234.1 GCA_937952895.1 uncultured Neisseriaceae bacterium | reverse complement strand
TTACTCCAATTACTGGTCAAGTTTTTTGCCAAATACCTCGTTCTAACCATAAAGATATTGATCTAGCATTGGATGCAGCTCACCAAGCAAAACATTCTTGGGGTAGCACCTCTACAACTGAACGAGCTAACATCTTAAATAAAATTGCTGACCGTATGGAAGCTAATTTATCTACACTGGCACTTGCTGAAACAATTGATAATGGTAAACCGATACGTGAAACTACCCATGCTGATATTCCATTAGCAATTGATCATTTTCGTTATTTTGCTTCATGCATTCGTTCTCAAGAAGGAACTATTAGTGAAATTGACAAAAATACCACTGCCTATCATTTTAACGAGCCATTAGGTGTAGTTGGTCAAATTATACCATGGAATTTTCCAATTCTAATAGCATCATGGAAATTGGCTCCAGCACTAGCTGCTGGAAATTGCATAGTTTTAAAACCAGCCGAACAAACTCCAGCATCAATTTTAGTATTATTAGAACTAATTGGAGATTTACTACCCCCTGGTGTTTTAAATGTAGTTAATGGATTTGATTTGGAAGCGGGTAAGTCATTAGCCTCAAGTACGCGGATTGATAAAATATCTTTTACTGGTGAAACTACAACGGGGCGCTTAATTATGCAATATGCTTCTCAAAATATTATTCCAGTAACATTAGAATTGGGTGGTAAAAGCCCAAATATATTTTTCGCTGATGTTCTGGATGCTGATGATGCTTATTTTGATAAAGCATTAGAAGGTTTTGCTATGTTTGCTTTAAACCAAGGAGAAGTATGCACATGTCCTTCACGCGCTTTAATTCAAGAATCCATTTATGAACGCTTTATGGAACGCGCTTTAAAACGTGTTGCTGCAATTAAGCAAGGTAACCCTTTAGATCCAAACACAATGTTAGGTGCTCAAGTATCTCAAGAGCAACTTGAAAAAATCTTATCTTATATTGATTTAGGTAAACAAGAAGGCGCTAATTGTTTAATTGGAGGGGAACGTAATATAATTGGTGGAGATCTAACCCATGGATATTATGTAAAGCCAACTGTATTTCAAGGTCATAATAAAATGCGTATATTCCAAGAGGAAATTTTTGGTCCAGTAGTTTCCATAACTACATTTAGGGATGAAGATGAAGCCTTAGAAATTGCAAATGATACATTATATGGACTTGGAGCTGGAGTATGGACTCGTGATGGCAACCGTGTTTTTAGAATGGGCAAAGCTATTAAGGCTGGGCGAGTTTGGGTTAACTGTTATAATGCAGCACCTGCACATGCAGCATTTGGTGGTTATAAACAATCAGGGATTGGGCGTGAAACACATAAAATGGCGCTAGAGCATTATCAACAAACCAAAAATTTATTAGTAAGCTATGATCCAAATCCTGTTGGATTATTCTAATTACCTAGAGCCGATATGACGTTTCTTTACTAAAAATAACAAGTAAAAAAATGCTTAAGGCTTCAAAATAAGCTATCTTATTGCTTGCCACAATAGAGACTATTTTAAAGTTTTACGCTAAAAAAATAGTCTCGTATTCTCATTTCAGCCAAAAATTAAATCAAAATTAGCCAAAGCTAGTTCAGCTCCTCACGCATTAGACTTAATTACAAATTAGAATCTATACAAGATGGTAAACTGATGCTCGATCTATCTGGGGACTACCTATTGTGTGTTATTGAGTTAATTAATTCATTGATGCTGATGCTAATATATTAATTGGAATAATTAGTGATACTTGATTTATATGCTTAAATCTCAATTTAATTATCGGAATAGTAAAAGATAACGGCGATATATTTTCATTGGAAAGATATAATAGATTAAGTTTTTAAGTAGATCTCACTTATTTATAGACTAATAACTCAATTATTTAGATTGATTATAATCTTTATATTTTAAATTTCATTATTTTGCATTTTTTGCAATATTACAATGATATTAGCACACAATAATAAAATCAAACAACTTAAATATAGCCAAAGTAAAAATATAGGTAAACTAGCTAAGGCACCATACAAAATACTCTCACTAGTAAAATGTTTTATGTAGATTACAAAACCATATTTAGCTGCCTCAAAAAGTATTGCAGCAATAGCTCCTGCAATTAGTGAATGACGTAAACTTGCATGGTTAATTGGCACAAATTTATAAATTACAGTAAACGCAAATATCTCTACAAACAATGATATCAGTTTCGGTATAACTGAATGATTTAATTTTATTGCCCAAATAATATAAGAATTAAGCCCAACCCCAATTGATACGAATAATAAAATAACAATTATTAAGAAAAAAATTGAAATACCGATATTAGCTGGAGCCTTAATTTCATATAATTGAATTAGATGCCTACTAAGACTTCTTATCATTAAAATAGCACTAAAGAATAAAAAAAACAGGCTAACCAAAGATAATTGACCCGAATGCTTATGAAATGCTTCAATATATGAAGCAATTTCTTTACCAACCATTGGTAAATTATTATCTAATAAATATTTTTCAAATCTAAAATAAGTTTTAGTAGGTAAAAAAAACGTTGCAATACTGGCAATTGAAACCAAAAATGGCACAAATGACATTAAAATTGTATATGAAAGACTACTTACTTTATCAAAGCCATCTTTTACAAAAAAATCTTTTACCAATAGATAAATAAATTTTGTTAACTTGTACTTCATTAATAACTTTTTAGTAACATCCAATATTATCACTCCTTATTAATATAGAAGAGAGTATATCAACAATTATATGTACTTAAAATAAAAATTTAGAAATTTTGTAATTTAAATAGCTGAAGATAATTAATTTACCAAATAAATATTCTTAGTTTCTTTTTGAGCAACTAAATTATCAGCCAACCTAGTTGGTTCTGGCAACCTAAATTTACCACTACAAGATAAAGTAAGTTCTGTTGCTGTTTCAAGATCTATCTTATTTCCAACACTTACTATTACTGGTTTTACTTTGGTTCTTGTCCGAATAACATTACCAATAATCGTATTAGTATTTTTTACCATTAAAGGACTAATCGAACCACGCTCAATACTTGGCTCATTATATTTCCCGAATAATAAACTTTTACCACAACCAAAAGTTGGCATATCAAGCAATACCCCTAAATGGCAGGCAATTCCAAAACGCCTTGGATGAGCAATACCATGGCCATCAACAATTAACAAATCTGGAATATGCTTAATGTTTTTTACTACTTCTAAAATAGCTGGAATTTCACGAAAAGATAATAACCCAGGAATATATGGAAATGTTATTGGCGCTTCTGCTAAATGATATTCCATAAGTTCATGATGTTCTAAGTCCCAAACTACAGCTGCTGCAAAATATCGTAACTTATCGTGCGATGGAGCACAGTCAATTCCACCAATATAACGAATTTTAGAGGTTGGCTTAATAATTTGAACTTTAGTGGCTAATTCTTTTTGTAAGCTAACTGCGTCTGTAATAGATAAATCCCATTTATGCCTAATTACTGCTTCCATTTTTTAATTTACTCATTTGTTTAAAAATCAACCTCATTATACAATGTCTTTCAATTGAAACCATTTTTTTACTTTCTTGAATTTAAGTATAAAATTTTTACTTGTCTTAACAATATAATCTGTCTAATAATTGCTACATCAATAAAATTAACGATTAAAAGGAATTTTTATCATGACACATGCATTTGACACATTAATCAAAGATCATCGAAAAGTTAAACATATTATAGAGGAATTACAAAATTCTACCGCCAAAGCAAAACGCCAAACTTTATTAAATAATTTGAAAGAAGAACTTAAAATTCATGAAAAAATTGAAGAATCTGTCGTATATCCAGTTTTAAAAGCTAAATCTACTACTAAAGATTTAACCTTAGAAGCATTTCAAGAACATCATATTATTGATGTTTTACTGGAAGAGTTAGAAGATATCAATTTTAAAGATGAAACTTGGAAAGCGAAATTAACCGTATTACAGGAAAACTTAGAGCATCATATTAGCGAAGAAGAAGAAGAACTTTTTCCAAAAGCTAATCATGCATTATCTGATAAGACCCTTGATCAAATCGCAGAGAATATTGAACTAGAAAAAAAGAATTATTCTTCTTAATTTTATAATATAAATTAATTGAGTAAAATTAATATAAGTTTAACTGAGTGCTAGGAAATCTTTTTATTGCGCAACCATTTTGATAAATAGTACCAGTTAAACTAATAGCTGTAGGATAGATACTATTTGCTAAACTAATTAATCCAGATATTTTATAGCCTGGACCATTTATCTCATAATTACAAAAATTAACTCCAATATTTGTATTACATGCAACTTGCTGTTTATTGAAATTTAAGTTAACAAAACAAGCATCTTCTTGATTAGTAAAACTAATATCTGATATATATATTCCAGATAATGTTTGGTGCACTTCTAATTGAATATTCTCCGTATTATCTCTATATAAATAATTATTTGCAGCATATACACAATTTACTATTGTAATTAAGATTATTAATAATTTTTTCATAATTTTTAGCTTTCAAATTAATTAGTTTTTTAAATATTATATATTTTACCATATAATAAAAGCCTCTGTCTTTCAAAAGCAATTGGGGTAGTCCCTCAGTTTCAGAAATCTATATTTTATTATCAAATGGTTATCATTCAAATTGAGATCCTGCTGCAATTTGAGTTGAATAAAATAGGTCATAAAACAGATCCTGATGAATCGGCTAAATACCCCCACCTAATCGATGCAGTCCATATCCCAATTACTAATAGCATTGAGATTATAGCCAGGATCCTTCACTCACCATATTTTTCTATTAAAGCAAACTTATCACGAAATTATGGTGGAATAGATCTATTAATGAAACATTAACTCCCAAATGACTTTTATAGTTCTGGTAAAAAATTTGATGCCTAGGGTATAATGAAAGAAATTATTTAAATAAAGTTACATACCTTATTAATCAATCTTTTTGTGCTAAGGCTACTGATTAATATTATCGAGAAAATATAAGTAATAATCCGCATTCACCACCCAAATTTAGAGTAATTGGCCCAATTAGTAATGATATAGATTTTGCAAAAGTATTTCATTGTCCATATGGAGAATGTAAAATGGCACCACTAAAACAATGTGAAATTTGGTAATTATAAACTTAATTCCTATATAATAGATCATTAAGTTTAATTTTTAGGAGGCACCTTATGACTCAAAAACTTAAAAGTCTTGTAGTTCCTGAAACTGAAGGTCAAGCTTTTTGGCAACCTGGTGTTAAAGGAAATTGTATTACAGTAAAAACTAGTCCTTGGAATATTGATAAAACTAAGCATACCGTATTTACACATGAATTGCCTTATGGTGGTGAGGTAAAAGAACACTTACATCTTAATGATGATGAAATTTTTATATGTTTAGATGGAGAGGGATGTATAACTATTGATGGAATTCAACATCCATTTGAAAAACACTCTATCGCTTTCGTTGGAGCAGGTTCAAAACATAAAATTCAAACCCTTAGTAAAGATCCACTTAAATTTGTAGTTATTAGTTCACCTCCTGGACTAGAAGAGCGTTTTAAGTTAATTGGAATTCCAAAATTGAATATTAATGAGGAAGCACCTGAAGCTTTTACTTCTGAGTTTGCTCAACAAAACACTCATGGGGTAATTCGTTAAATCATTTCAATAATACATAAAATAAAAAATTTAACATCATCACACCCAAACTGAAAAATCTAAACAAATTGATAACCGATTTGCTGTGAATAAGAATTATTAATATCAAAGTAAATAACAAAAAATTAATTAAAATTAACACAAATAGTTATTATTTCAGTTAGAATAATAGCTTAAAATCTTTCAAAGAGGTGATTTAAATGGAAAATCAAACTTTTCATGACTAGGTTTTAGATCTTAATGATAATGTTAAATTAGTATGGATTAAACCCACAATTAAGCCTCTTGAAGCTTCATTCCAAATAACTGGAGGCCCAACTGGAAGTGACGAAAGTAATAATGGCCTTTGGTTGTCTTAAGTTAGATTTTGTTTTTATCAGAGGATAAGATGATTAAAGTTAATTTTTCAATAAAATTTTTCTATATAATATTATCATTTATTAGTTTATGTAGCTGGGCAGATTTATCTTCTTGGATAGATTATCATAATTATAAATTAGATGATAGTCAAGTTGCAGCAATTTATAATATAACTTCTCAAGGAGCCAATAGTAGAACTTCCGATAGTACACAGATAAAATCCTATTCTGACAACACATGCAATAGCATATTAGGAACCGAAACAGTAACGGGTGGTAGAACTTTTCATGAAAATACAGTTGTTAAAGCTGATGCAACATCTGTCTATAGTATTTTGAATTTTAATATCCCCCAAATGGATCACGTCCGTAGCATCCAAGTAATTCCAATTTCACAAGGAGCCCCTATTTTTAGTGACTTAGGAGCATCCTGTTTTGTAGTAACTTGTTCATTAGTAAGCTCTCAATGTATAGGCTCAAACGTATCTAATGTTTCACTAGAGAGAGAATAACCTATAGCACATTGAAGGCTAGAAATACTCTAAACTTAGCTTATATAATTCTTTTTAGTTTCTATTAGAAAAAATTGTTTATCATTGTTTTCTCTGATATTTGATTCTCTAAAATTGTTTCAATGAATTTTAAAATATAGGACTTTAGTTCGTGAAGAAGATAGTTGCTAAAATACATTCTAAAACCCAAAATTAACTTTAATTAAAAGAAATTTTATAAACAATTAATGTATGGTTTGATAATCAAAAATACTGATAAAGATGGAAAAATATTTATGACACTTGTAAACAAGTTTCCTAAATGGTCATGTAAAAGTATAATAATTTTCTTTATGCATCTAATCAGTCTGATTTTTTTCTTGCTTAACCAATCTATTAACTATAAATTTCATAGTACAATAAAGCCCAATAATCCAAGCTAATACTAACATTTTATTCCTTATTATTAATACATTGAATGAGAATTTTCTTTAATTTTCGCAACAGTTAGCTTACCGCGCATAATACGATAAACCCAACCCGTGTAAATTAAAACCAATGGTGTAAAAACAATAGCAACAATGAGCATCAGGAACAATGCGTGCTCTGATGATGTTGCATCCCAAACTGTTAAGCTACTTGATGGATTTGAACTAGAAGGTAGTATAAAAGGGAACATTGATATTCCAGCAGTCAAAATAATATTAGCCATAGCAAAAGCACTTGCCACAAAACTCCAACCAAATTTATTTTTTAAAGTAAAATATAAAGCGCAAATTAACCCCACAAAGCCAAATATTGGAATTAACATAGAAAATGGATAGAGCCGATAATTATTTAACCATCCCCCTGAAATAAGATTGACAGTTTTTACAAGTGGATTTGATTGACCACTTGGATCTAAATTGGTGGCTACATACCCCATAATATGGCTAATCATCACCCCCCCAATTGCAAACATTATAACTTCAATTGCTAAAAATAGTAATGCAGCCTTTCTTGCCCGAACCTGCATCTCTTTTTCTGTTCTTATACATAAATAAATTCCACCATGTGCACTTGTCATAGATAAGGCTAAAATTCCACACAATAAAGAAAATGGAGAGATTAGGTGTAGAAAACCTGAAATGGAGCTATTCGCATCGTTAATTAAACGCATATTATTATCAAAATGAAATGGGATACCTAGTAATAAATTACCAAAAGCGACTCCAAATAATAAAGGTGGTACTGATGAACCAATTAAAAGAACATAATCCCATATTAAGCGCCACTTTGCACTTTCAATTTTAGAGCGATAATCAAAAGCTGGAGCACGTAAAAAAATAGTCCACAAAACTGCTAATATTGCAATATATAACATTGAAAACGAGGTAGCATAAACCAAAGGCCATGCGGCAAATATAGCCCCCCCGCCTGTTACAAACCAAACTTGATTACCATCCCAATGTGGCGCTACAGAATTTATTGCAACTCTTCTTTCTGTATCACTCTTTCCAACAAACATAGAAAGTGTGCCAACCCCCATATCATGACCATCCATAATTACAAGTCCGATTAATAAAACCCCAACTAAAACCCACCAAATAAAACGTAAAATTGCATATTCCATGATTTAATTCCCTATTTCGCTTCAAAGTAATATTTACCAGAACCTAAACTTGAAGGTCCCCATTTTATGTATTTAACCATTAACCATACTTCTACAATTGCCATTAAAGTATAAATAATGATAAACCCGGCTAAAGAGAAAGCAACATCCCCACTACTTAGACTTGAAGTTGACTGAAAGGTTGGCAAAATTCCATAAATAGTCCAGGGTTGACGACCATATTCTGCTATAAACCAGCCACTAAAACATGCAATCCATGGAGTTGGAAACCATAATAAGGCCCATTTCAATAACCATCTTTTACTTTCAAAAGAATTATTATTACTATATGAATAAATTGTGGCCAAAGCAAATAAGCAGAAAAAAGATAAGCCTAAAAAAATCATTATTCTAAACACATAATAAAGTGGTAGAGGATTAGGTATGGTACTATTTGCAGCTTCATTAATCATTTCAGATGTAGCATTTGCTATATCATTGGTATATCTTTTTAAAAGTAAACCATATCCCAAATCAGATGAATTATCTTCAATTTGTTTTGCTAAGATTAAATTATGTTGATCTTTTCGAAATTTATCTAATAAAATTAAAACCTGCTGCCCACGAATAATTCTTTCCTTATTTTCAGCAATAATTTGATTAGCACCTTTAACATCACCATGTAAACCATGAGTTAAAATTAGACTAGCTAAATATGGAATTTTAATATTAAATAAATCAGTATGAGTTTTTTGATCTGGCCATGCAATTAGTGACCATGGTGCTGGCGCAGATTCTGTATCCCATACTCCCTCAATTGCTGCCAACTTTGATTGCTGGACCCTATAAATTTCAAGTCCAGATTTATCACCCATTATAATTACACCGATGGTAGAACAAAGTCCAAAAAGAGCAGCAATTTTAAATGAGCGACGTGCAAATGGTACATCTTGCTGTCTTAATAGATAAAAAGCCGAAATACTCATGACAAAAATTGATGCGGTTACATATCCAGAACATACCGTATGAAAGAATTTGGCTTGAGCAACCGGATTAAAAAACACATCAAAAAAACTATTTAGCTCCATACGCATAGTAATTGGATTAAAAACTGTTCCAACTGGATTTTGCATCCAACCATTAGCTACTAAAATCCAAAGTGCAGATAAATTTGATCCAATTGCAACTAATATAGTAAATAATAAATGTTGTTTTTTTGAAACTCTATCCCAAGCAAAGAAAAACATACCAACAAAAGTCGACTCTAGAAAAAAAGCCATCAACCCTTCAATTGCAAGGGGAACTCCAAAAATATCACCCACGTAATGAGAATAATAAGCCCAATTTGTACCAAATTGAAACTCCATAGTTAAACCAGTCATCACTCCAATCGCAAAATTTATTCCAAATAACTTGCCCCAAAACTTGGTCATATCTTTATAAATCTCTTTGCCCGTTACTACGTAAATTGATTCCATAATTACCAATATCCAAGTCATTCCAAGCGTTAGTGGCACAAATAAAAAATGATACATTGCAGTTATTGCAAATTGTAACCTTGATAACTCTACTAAAGATTCCATAATTTACCTTAAAATTAAACTTTTAAATTCACTTCTAAAACAATACTTTTTATAGCTTATAAAGCTATATTGTTAATTAGAATATCCCACAATATGTTCTCCCGCTTTTTTATCAGTTAAAATAACTGGTTCGCGAAAACAAACATACCAAATTGCTAACAATAAAATTGATTTAGTCAATAATAGCAATAAAATTTCTCTATAATAACGCTTCAATTTATAACCCGATTATCTACTTTTGTTTTATTTTTCTATTAATTTTACTTTTGAGTATTGTTAATTAATTTAATCCTAAACTTTATCATAAATTCAACAAAATAACCATATTTTTATTAAGGTTATTATTTGATCAAATTAGTCAACTATTTGCCAGTAATGATTGAGTTTATTACAATAACCATAAAATTAACATGGTTATAAAAAAGTAAAAATATCTTATAAAAAATGTTTAAAAATTAAAAAATTTAAGCTTTTCAATAAGTATTGGCAATTACTCTCAAAATTGAAAATTATTAAATAAATTTGACCGCTTATTTTAGAATAATCTAAAATAACGTTAGAATACTAACTTTAGGAGAAAATCATGACAAGTAAATCATATAAAGTGATCACTCAAGAATTAAATAACTATTTAACGAAAATGCGTAAAGAAATTCCAGATGTTATGAATGGATTTTCATTAATGGCGCAAGCAGCATTAAAAGATGGAGCTTTAAATAAAAAAACTAAAGAAATGATTGCTTTGGCAATTGGTATTGCATCTCAATGCGATGGATGCATTGGCTTTCATGTTAAAGCTCTAGTTAGCTTAGGCATAACCAGGGAAGAAATGCTTGAATTATTAGCCATGACAACATATATGGGTGGAGGACCTAAATTAATGTATGCAGCAGATGCATTAAAAGCTTATGAAGAATTTACAAGCAATGAATGAGAATGATTTAAGCCAGTTTAAAGAAAATGCAATTAAAGCATGTGATTTACTAAAAAAAATGTCGCATCCGGATAGATTATTAATATTATGCCATTTAAGTTTTGGAGAGTTAAGCGCTGGAGAATTAGCTAAAAAATCACAATTAAGACTATCAGCATTTTCACAACATCTGGCAATACTTAGAAATGCTAAATTAATCAAAGTAAGACGTAGAGCACAAACCCTTTTTTATTCTATAGAAGATGAATCAGCATTGCTAATTTTAAAGACTTTAAAAGAAATATTTTGTAACAATTAGGAAACTATGATGGCTAAAATAAAATATATAAATGCACAAGAATTAAAAAATTTGTATGATATTAGCAAATTATTAATTTGCGACGTTCGTGAGTCAGATGAATATAATCATGAACATATTATTAGCGCAATAAATACTCCGCTATCAAAGTTTAACATTAATGAAGTAAATAATCTATCCAAAACTAAGCAATTAATATTTCATTGTCAATCTGGAACAAGAACCAGAATGAGTGAGGATCTATTCAAAAATATTAATTGTGAAGAAGTTCTAATTCTTTGTGATGGGATTAAGGATTGGAAGCAATTAGGTTTTGCAGTTGTAAAATTTAATAAAGCACCTCTGCCTATAATGCGGCAGGTACAAATCATAACGGGCATATTAGTGTTAATTGGGATATTAATGAGCTTTTTAGTTAATAAATATCTAATTATAATTAGTATATTTGCAGGATGTGGTCTTATTTTTGCCGGCATAACTGGGTTTTGTGGGATGGCAAAATTACTAATGCTCCTATCTTTTAATAAAAATAATAGTCGTAATAAAAGCTGTACTTAATAAAGGAATATAAAATGACAATTAATTTTAGCCAGAAACTCAAAGAAAAACTGATTTCCTGAGCCTTTACCATGTAACGTAGTAATTAGACAGGTAGCAAAAGGTGAATTTTGGGTTGAAATGATAAAACCTAGCATAATGATTAAGCCATTAGAAAATCATAATATCACTAAATTAACAAATGAGATGGATATAATAATAAATAATATATTTAATGAGTAGTTATTGTTTTACAGAATGATTGGTTAGAAAATTATGACAAATTCTTTTAGTAAAGGTTGGTATGCAATATTGGCTATTAGTGAGGTTAAACGTAAACCTATATCTATAGAAAGGTTTGGAGTAAATATTGTTGTTTGGTTATCTAATCAACAAGAAGTTATTGTGATGGAAGATTCTTGCCCACATCGCTCAGCTAAATTAAGCTTAGGCAAGATTTGTAATGGTAATATAACATGTCCATTTCATGGGTTTCAATTTAATAAAGATGGACAATGTGTCTATGCTCCTGAATTTAATAAGCCAATACCTGGCTTAAAAACTAAAGTTTTTAAAGTAAAAATAGAGGTTGGTATGGTATGGCTATATTATGGTAGTAGTGAAGAACCTTTAATAATTGATCCACTAATAACTTTATATAAAGATTTTAATTTTTCTTATTCATTCACAACTAAGATTTGGAAAAGCCATATTACACGTTGTATAGAAAATCAATTGGATTACACACATTTATCTTTTGTTCACAGTAATACAATTGGTCGAAATTTCCACATACCTGAAAAATTAAAATTTATAAAAAATGTTAATGAAATAAAAGTCTTGAAGGAAGAAAATAAAGATCCTTTTTTTGAATATATTTTTCCTAATGCTTGGATATTACATATAAGTAATAAAATTAAGTTGATTGTATATTTTGTTCCAATTAAAGATGATAAAACAAAATTTTATTTATTCACTTACCGTAAATTTTTGAATCAAAAGTTTCTAAAACCAGTTATTGATTATATTTTTAATATTTCAAATAAAATAATATTGAAACAAGATCAAAAAATTGTTGAATCACAGGGTAACAAGCCCTCATATTTAGCTAATAATGAACTTTTGATGTTTCATGATACAGCAATTAGAATTTTTAGAGAGTTATGGCAAAATAAATTATAGCAAAGCAAATTTAAAGTTCGAATCTCAACCATACTCTAAGATATTTTTTATTCTTTAAAATTATTCTGTTTATAAATTTAATCCCATTTGTATTACCAACTCTTAAATAATTATTTAAAGGGAAATAGGTAGTGTATCAGTTTCTGAAATCTATATTTTATTATCAAAGGGTTATTATTCAAACTAAGACACTGCCGGGAAATAAAATAATTGACATTTCAACTAATATAATGTTAAATTAATGGTTGCAAGTTCAACTATCTGGAGAGACAAATGCAACTACAACTGAAAAATAATATTCTTAGAGATATCGATACGATTGCTAGAGAATCACATTCAATTTATGAAGTTAAATGTAAAAACCATAATTTGCAAAGAGGGCAATTTCTTTTTTTGACTAGAATATGTGAAAACCCTGGTATAAGTTTAAAAGAGTTGTCTTATAAGTTGAAAATGGATAAGACCACTATTACTAAAGCAATACAAAAGCTTATTATTGCAGGATATGTTAATAAGGATATTGATGAAAAAGATAACCGTCTCTCTCATCTCAAACCAACTAGCAAAGCTCTTAAAGTTTACAATGAAATAATATTCGAAAAGAATAGGATTATTGACATATGTCTACAAGATATTCCAGATGAACAATGCCAAATGCTCAAAAATATGATCGAAACTATTCTAAATAATATTAATAAAGAATGGGAACTTCTCATTAATTTAAAGTAATTAAACTATAAAGAAGAATATTTTTCTTGAGGGGGAATTTGAATGAGTTTATTTTTTCTTTTGCCATTTATCCCACTAAGCGGTGGAATATTAACTTTAATTTATCATTTCAGAAAGGAAAATACAAATCTGTTGAGCAATGTGTTTATTTTTATTTCATTGCTTTTATCGGTAGCTTTGATAAAAGAAATTGGATTAGAAAAAAATTATTCTTTCTTATTTTTTAGAAATAATGATCTTAATTTAGTTTTAAAATTACAAATAGATAATCTAACAATAATTATGCTGCTACTTATTAATTTCATAAGTTTCATAATTCATAGATACTCAACACATTATCTTTCTTCTGATGTCACTCAAGGTAGATTCATGGCGCAGCTATCAATTTTAACTGCAGCAGTATCTTTTTTGGTAATGAGTGGGAATTTATTAACTGCTTTTATTGCATGGCAATTTATTGGACTTTCATTATACTTACTTTTAAATCACTATCATTATGATGATTTTGCTAACAAGGCAGCAAAGAAGAAATTTATCATCAATCGACTGGGGGATTTAAGTTTTTTATCAGCTGTTATTTTGTGCTATAAATATTCTGGCAACTCTGACTTTAATTGTATAATTTCACTCACAAATGTTTCAATATTACCATTTACCACATTTCAAGTAGGAGATGTAATTGGGATATTAATTTTTATTGCAGTAATGACTAAATCTGCACAATTTCCATTTCACATATGGCTTCCTGATACAATGGAAACCCCAACCCCAGTCTCAGCAATAATGCATGCGGGAGTAATAAATGCAGGGGGGTTTTTATTAACAAGAATACATAGCATACTTGATTTAAGCCCTTTTACTAGCAATTTGATTTTCACAATTGGCATGATTTCGATTTTAACTGCATCTTTTTTCATGTTAACGCAAAGCGATGTTAAAAAGCAATTAGCCTATTCAACAATGGGGCAAATGGGTTTTATGGTTGTTCAATGTAGTTTAGGAATGTATACTGCAGCAATTTTTCATTTAATTGCACATGGTTTTTTTAAGGCATTTTTATTCTTAAGTGCAGGAAATAGTCTAAAGCATTCTTCAGTTAATGATAATATTGTAAAGAAAACTAGTAATAAAACATTAACACTGTTAATATTTTTTCTCCTAATTCTGGTATTTAATAAATATCTTTTACAAACAAATAATTTAAATAATGCAACTTTAATATCGTCATGCTTTATAGCACTTACAATGGCAAATATATTTAGTGAAATAATTGATATAGAGCAAAGAATATTGACAATAACTACTCTAGTCATAATTGCAGCTTTATTATTAGGAATATATTATTATTTTTCTGCAACATTTTTTGATTTAATTCATATCCAAAATGTAAATGTTGAGTTTAACAAGCTAGATAACTATAAGTTATTAACAGTATTCTTTATAATAATTCTGCAAATATTGATTTGGTTAAAACCTCAAGTTAATATTTTTTATAAAAAAAATCTAAACTTATATTTGTATCATTTAAGCAGAAATAAATTATATATTGAGGAGTTATATAGAAATATCTTGTTGAACCCATTTCGTAAATTTGGAGATTTTATAAGTGTAGGATTTACAAAAGCTCCTGGAATTGCATTTTTTTTGTCTATGATCTTTTACTTAATTTATATAACAAAATTGGGATTTTCTTCTCATAAACCATCTATTATAATAATATTAGCTTGTCAGTTAATTTTTATTATTCTAATAGCATCTGCAAATAGAGCTTTAAATATTAGACGTTTAAATTTGAATATTTTTATAGCACAAATATCCTTAATAGATATTGGCCTATATGCAATAAATTCAATTAATAATGCATTATTGATATTTCAAATAATTAATTCTACTCTAATATTTTTGTCACTAGAAATGCTATTTAGCAAACAATTACATTTTTTTAATAAAACTAATTTAGAAAAAAATACGCTAAATTTTAGTAATATGTATTTTTGCATACTTTTATTTTTATGGATTGGACTACCAGGAACAGCAACCTTTATTAGTGAAATAAATATTATGTATGCATTATCTAATACCAATTTAATCCTTTTATTAATTACAGGTATTGGTTTTATTATGTTAGCTATTGCAATTCTTCATGCGTTACAAGAACACGTTTTTGCTTCTAAGAATAGAAGCTGTTTAGTTATTGAGATTTCACCAATTAAACATCTTTTTATAATATTTACTATTTTATTTAGCACTTTTAATGGTATTAACCCTAGTTGGTTATTATTAAAATTAAGTTAAGAGGTTATTAATTATGCTAGAGCAAATTCTATTAAAAATCAATACATATATACCAACATATTGGCCGCTTAGGAGCTTTATTGCAGTAAATCCACTATATGGGTTAACTCAAAACACTTTTGAGAAATGTATTTCAGATTTAAGCCGATATATTGATATTAATGGTGCGCTTCCTCTAGATTACTATCATAAATCTTACACTAAAGGCGAAATTGGATTAAATAGTTTAAATACATCCATACAAGAATTTCTACAAGATAAAAATATTCAAAGTGATTTAAATAGTAATGTCTTGCTTGATTTATTAATTAACTCACAAACACAGAAAATGCTTGAACAAGAAATTAATAGTATTTCTAATAATAAAAGTATTTTAATCAGTAGTTTAATTGAAAGGAATCAGAATTACCTTGAAAATAATAAGGTACATGTAAAAATAAGTAAATTTATGGCTGACTTTTTTGATTTAGGACAAGCAAAATGGAATATGCCAATAAAAAATAATAATCTATATAAAGCTTGGTTAGAATATTGTGCTATAGAAAACTCTTATATAAAATCTTCAATTCAAGAAATTAGCTCTAAGAGCAACTTTGAAGCAATTAATTACCTCGTTGATAAATTAGAAATTAAAGATGACTTTTTAGAACAATATTTTGTTGAAATAATTTTCAAAATTCTAGGATGGTGTGGTCTAATTAAATGGTTAGAAGAACGTCCAGATAACCTATATATTAATAAAAATGCTCAAATTAATGATGTATTAGCCATATGGTTAAGTCTCGAATACTCATTATCCGTTGAATATGGATATAAATTTAATCACGATCTAAAAGAAAGTACACATAATTTACAAATTGAAAGTATAAAAGAGAAATTATTAAACTATCATGATTTGTATACTTCACTGAGCAGCTTAAACGTAAAACTTATTTGGCAGAGAGCCTTGGAAATAGAATATAAAAATAATATTTTAAATAAAATTAAGCTTGCAAATCAAAAATTAGTTCTACCATCTAATGAAATTAAAAAATGTAAAAGCCAAATAATTTTATGTATAGATACACGATCAGAAGGAATTAGACGTAAATTGGAGTATATCGATAATTATCAGACGTTTGGCTTTGCAGGTTTTTTTGGAATTGGTTTTAAATTGCAAGATGAAAGAACAAATGTATGCTCTTTTCAATGTCCAGCAATAGTAAAGCCCGACGTTACAATAATTAATAAATCTATATCGCAAAAAAATCGTTGGATAAACAATTTAAAAAACAATCTATATACCTCATTAAATAAAGTAAAAAATACATTTTTTGCTCCATTAGTTTTATTTGATATGGTGGGGATATATTTTAGTATAAGTCTAATTTGTAAAACTGTTTTTCCAAATAAAATTAATAAACTATTTAACAGAGGTCAAAATCTAAATTACACGGATGCAAGTATCAATGTATTTGATACGGCTAATGGTTTTACCACATCAGAAATAGCCGAAAAAGCAAGCTTTGTTTTAAAATCAATCGGTTTAATCGATAATTTTGCACCATTTGTAATAATAGGAGGTCATGTAGCAGAAAGTGAAAATAATCCTTTTCAATCAAGTCTAGATTGCGGAGCATGTGGCGGAAATGGAGGGATTCCCAATGCAATAGCTTTCTGTCAGGGCTTAAATAATAACCAAGTGCGAGAAATTTTAAATGATAAATATGCTATAAACATTCCTCAAGAAACATTTTTTGTCAGTGCTTGTCACAATACTACCATCGACAAATTTTATTATTACAATCTTAATTTAATGAATGAATTACAGTATAAATCTTTTACAGCAATCATTAATGATATTGATAATGCATGTGACTTGTTACGCAAAGAAAGATTATTATCATTATATGGAGAAAAAGATGTAACTAAACGCAAATCAAATTGGTCAGAATTAATTCCTGAAATGGCTTTAGTAAATAATGCAGCATTTATAATTGCGCCGCGGAAAATAACAAAAGATATAAACTTAGATAGAAGAACCTTTTTGCACTCATATGAACCTGATTTAGATCCAGAAGGGGAAATATTATCATTTATATTTAATGCTCCAGTGATTGTTGGTCATTGGATTAATAGCCAATATTATTTTTCTACTACAGATAAACACTTATATGGGGCTGGGAATAAAGCAATACATAATATTTTGGGTGGCTTTGGTGTAATGGAGGGTAATTTTAGTGATTTAAAAATGGGATTACCTGAGCAAAGTATTTTTTATCGAGATAAATTGGTCCATCAACCCCTAAGACTGACCGTTTTTGTGTATGCTAAGAAACAAATAATTGAAAAAATTATTAATAAATCTCCACAATTAATTAATCTATTTAATGGTAGATGGATACATCTAGAAGTCCTTGAGCCAGTATAAAATACTGAATTAACTTTTTAATAGATTAAGATATGTTAGAGCTTTACATAAATAAAAAAATTCTATTAGCCTCCATGCATAAAAAAGAAATATCAATTGCTCCAGCTTTTGAAAATATCTTAAAATGTAAAATAGTTGTACCTAAAAATTTTAATACAGATCAATTTGGTACATTTAGTGGCGAAATAAGACGTGATTTATCTGCATATGAAACTTTAAAGAAAAAAGCTATTACAGCGGCAAATATTTTTAATTTTGATTATGTTATTAGTAGCGAAGGTTCTTTTGGTCCACACCCTTACATCCCTACTATCTGTGATACTGAAATGTTATTATTTTATGATAAAAAGTTGGACTTATTTATTACAGATTATGATTTTTTTTTCGATACAAATTATGATCAGTTTATATTAACTAAAGAAAATTATAAAGCAAATGATTATGTAAAATGGCTTAAAAGTGTAAAATTTCCATCTCATGGACTAATATTAAAAAATCAATCCATTCTTATCTGTAAAGGAATAATATCTTTAACATATTTAGAAGAAATTATTGATAAAGAATTAAGTGAAAATAATAATCTTATTCTTGAAACAGATATGAGAGCAATGATGAATCCTACTAGAATGAAAGCAATAAAGTTACTTGCCAATAAATTAGTTCAAAAAATAGCAAAACTTTGTAATAAATGTTCTACTCGGGGTTGTAGCCGCAAACCCTAGAAATTTCCGTTAACACGATTTTCGTGGTATTT
>CALFYC010000233.1 GCA_937952895.1 uncultured Neisseriaceae bacterium | reverse complement strand
TTGTTTTTGTGAATCATCATAGGAAACAATATCTACATCTTCGGAATCAATAACATTAATTTTTCTTATTTGTAGATCATCTGATTCTTCATACTCGTCACCATTCCATTCGCTTATTTTTCCAGCAATAGAAGGAGCATAATTTCCAGAAACATCAGTTCCTAATTTTACATCTAGTGCATCAAATAATCTTGTTCTTCTTAATGCGTATATTTCTCCAGCATTAACTTTTGCAACAATATTCAATAATTGTCCAAACTCTATAGTGTCTATATCTATATTTGTCCATGCTGTATTGTTTATAATATATAAATAGTCTGCACCAGCATACTCTATAGAAGTCGCAGTTGCAGATTTAAATTGAAATAATTGACTCATATTATTCTGTCTCTTCCCCATTTAATTTTAATTTCTTGTTCATTTTTTTTATCAACCCATGATCTCAATATATTATATGCTTTTGTAGTATCTGTTAATGCCCTTTTTCCGTTTTTCTGGGCTATATTCATACCAACCTGAACACATCCTTCTGCAATATTATGTATATCCTGATGTGTTATAATAGAGCCATATCTTTGTGTTGCTGATTTTCTATCAGCACTGTAAACATAAACACCTATATCTGGGTTATATAAAAATAATTCTTCTGATTTATTCAATGGAGAATATTGTCTTACTATTTGATATTCTCCATTTGGTACACAAGAATCAATTGGTTTGCCATATGGCCACTTATCCATAATGCTCCATATTTTTTCTTTTGTATAAAGATTGATATTTTCATCACCTGATTGTAATACAAGTTTTCCAAAAACACCATCAATATCAAAATATTCTGCATTTGATCTTGTTAATGTTATCATTATTTTCCCCATTTAGATTGTATAAAAGCATTCCCTAAAATATACGCTGAAACTGTCCATTGAACTAATTCTGAAAATATATTTGGAGGAAGTTTACCAACCCAAAGAAGAGCAACAGAAGCAACAAGAGTGAGAAAGACAAGAACAAATTTTGTAGATGCTATCTTTTCAACAAATCTTAATTGCTTCTTGTTCAACTTAGATATATCAGCGTATCCAATTGTAGAATCAACATTTTCTTTATCTGTGTCGCCCATTTCCTATTTTATCTCTTAATTCTCTTATTTCTTGATCCTGTCTCATATTTTCTTGTCTTATGACTTCAAACTGAATAACAGCTTCATTTCTTGTATAAATTGAAGATTTAAGGTCGTTCAATTGCTGTGTAAGTGTTGCAACATTATCCTTAAATTGATTCTGTAACTCTTTTTGTCCAAAATAAAAAGAAGATACAGCCCATATTCCAATTGCTATCTGTATAAGAAATGCAAATAAAATAGCTAAAGGTATTTTTCTTGGCAAATGGAATGCAACATATCCTTCAACATCTTGTTGTGGAGATTGACCATTGTTTAAGTTATTATTTGTTGTCATTATATTATTGTCCGTTTACTGGTGCGCTAAATATATGTGTTCTCATTCTTTTTGTTGCCTGTGCATTTAGTTGCGCAGAACTGTTAAAGTTCTTATATGAGTCTATTGTTTGACTTATTAGTGCCCCAGACACTCTTCTGTCTTCAGTTGCATAATAACTCTCGTCAAATGCCTCTTGGCTTGGATTTTTTTTAAATCTTTTTTTTGCAGCCCTTGCCTCTGTCTTAAGTTTTCTATACTCATCTCGACCATTATTTGTTAGCTTGTCAGTGATAGCCCCAATCTTTTTTGTATTTTGTTCAGCATTGCCAACAGCTCTTTTTGCTGCACTTTTAGCCCCAAGACTTCCAACTAAACCACCACCAATAGCACCAACAGCAGCCCCAGACAATACAGATTCAGCCATAGAGAAGGAACCACCAAAGCCCATACCAGTTTGTGAATATTCATACCCATTCACACCAGCACCTATAATAGCACCACCAGCAGCTCTTCCAAGCACGTGGCCAGCACCAATTCTTGCCTGTTCAATACTTGATATGTGTTCTGGATTAGCAGACAATGTGTTAAGTTTGTTTATTCTATTTGTTGTAGTGCCAGGTATATGTTTTGCAATCGCACCAATAGCATTATCCCAATTCATAACAGGCCTCCTTATGGTGTAGCACTTGTGGCAGTTGCTCTAAAATTATTATAGTTACTAGCCATAGTGTTTATTCCATCTATTGTACTCATAAGTGAAAAATCTTTAAACATTGACTTATCTCTATAAGTTTGCATTTGTGCATCGTCTCTAAAAAATTTAGATCCGAATCTAGCACCCTTGCCAGCCAAAGCACCTCCTATAGCACCTTTAAAAGCCCCTCCAAGCATGCTTGAGTCATCAGAGAACATTCCATATGTTCCTCCAATCGCAGCTCCTGCTGCTGCTCCTGTACGTCCCCATCCAGTCCCATCTAGAGCATTAATAGGTTTTGTCATCCAGCCAGTATTTAATTTCATATTATAACACCTTTTATTTTATTTATTTGTATCTCCATGTATTGTAAGATATGGAGTATGTTTTTATATATCAATATACAACAGTTTTATCGTAAATAGAATATGTAATATTCTTTTTTTTAATTTATAATTCTAAAACACAACTAAATAATTCTTTAAACCTGGAAGACAAAATGAAAAAAATAGCAAAGGGAGCACTTGTTGGTGGAGGCATAGGACTTGGCCTTGATGCAAAAATAAATGATGAAAATGAGCATAGTTATCTAAAATCTGCATTTGCTGGTGCGGCACTAGGAGGTGCTGCTGGAGTGTATGGGCTATCTAAGATCTCAACACAAACAAGCGTACCTATACAAGGACCTCAAGGGTTGCAAGTGCCAAAAGGACCAGTGGGCCCTAAAGGCTTAATGGGGCCACAAGATGTACAGGTTCCACAGAAAACAGTCACTGGTTTTCTAAACACATCAATAAATATTCCTAATATAGATATAAATCCAGTCAAAACCTGGACAACAAATGTTGCAAAATCAGTTTCTGACAGTGTGTCTGGCGGCATTTCGAAGATAAAGGATGAGGCTTCCATTATAGGAAACCAGGTTAAATCAACCATATCGGCTCTTAATAGTAAACTTGTTGATGCATTTGAAGCCACCAGAAAAATTGCTGCAACAGCAAAACAAGCTATGGTCAGACCAATCAAACTCAATATTCCAAATCCAAACATTTCATTCCCAAAAATTCCAGAGGGAGTGTACGATGGCATTTCAAATGTTTTAGAAGGTGGAAAGAGAGCTGTATCAACGTATACAAAAGCAGGCCTGATAGCGACAGCAACAATGACAGCTGGACATATTCCCATGCAGGGGCCAGCATTCAACCCAGTTGCTAAAATAACGCACGCCCAGTCATCAATGAGTTCTTCACAAATGACAAAGCCACTGACATCAAGCATTTCCAAATCAGCACAACAAGCTGGAAGTGCATTCAAACCAGCCAGACCAAAAACACTTGAGACTTCTATACCGCAACAGATAGCAAGACAAGATACTGAGTCATTAATTAAAAATCCATTAGAAGAAATATTTAAGTCTTTTGGGGCGACCAAGAAAGAAAAAATTATTCAACACGGACTTGATAAAAATAAATCACTTGGAGACAAGATATATAAATCAAGCAATCTAGATGATTTATATCCAGAGGTGAAAGAAAAAGCAGAGTTGTTTATTAAAAAAGCAAAAGAGCAAGGATTAAATCTAAAGATCTTGGAAACATTTAGAAATTTTAATCAACAGGACAAATATTTTAAGCAAGGTAGGACCACTCCAGGATCAATAATTACAAATGCAAAAAGCGGAGAAGGGCTACACAGTTATGGATTAGCACTAGATGTATACCCAGTGGTGAATGGTAAACCTTTAATGACAGTTGATGGGCCTAATAAAAAATATTGGGACAAAATGGGGGAAATAGCTGAATCAGTCGGATTTGAATGGGGAGGTAGATGGAAATTCAAGGATTATCCACACATAGAGATATCACATGGGGTTAGCCTGAATGACATGAGAGCTAGTAGAGTGTCGATGCTTGACCAAGAAGGAAAAGACAAGTGGTTCGCTGAAAAAATAGGAGACCAACAAGCTAGACTTGCAAAAGAAAAGGATCCCAAAAAAATAGAAGAAATTACCAAGTCTATCTCAGACGTGAAAAAAATAAGAGGGTTTTGATTTTTATATTTTTAATTTTTAGAAACAGTCAGTCAGTCTCAAGGGCAGTGAAATAATTCTGCCCCCACCATCTCTATCCTATAGTAAAAATGAAAACAGTCAAGAAATCTATGATTCTTACTCTTGCCACGATACACCTGGTTGTGTTTATGGTACTTGTTGCTGGTGGGGTGCCACTTTGATTCTGCCCCCACCCCTTTAACATACTTCATACTGTCTGTGCATGTGTGTGCACACTGATGAGCTCAAAAGAGCGAAACAGACTTACTGTGCATAATGAACACTTAGATTAGATGTTCGTATGCATATTCCTCAACACTCATATTGGAGTTATTAACATGAGTGTATTGTTAGCATTGGCAATTATTGTTGCCATTATTGCTGTTGCGATTCGTCGCAACAACAATGTCAAAGCAGCAGCTGTTGTTGCTACTACAGAAGTAGTAACAGCTAATGCTGCTGTTGCTACTACAGAAGTAGTAACAGCTAATGCTGCTGCATCCGTAGCCCACACACAGGACGTGTGTGATAACATTCACTGTACTGAAGCACTGGTTATGGTGCTGATGTACACCAAGATATCCTTGAAGGCTAACCGTCTTCAGGGTCGTCGTGCACGTTCTCATGCTGCCCACAAAGCAGCATGTGCACGTTCGCATGCTGCCTACGCTGCTGGTGAAGAAAAGCGCAAAGAAATAACCATGCGTGATCAACAACGAGCCTTGGGCCGCGCGGCCCAAAAAGCACTTGTGCGTGAAGCTGTGCGTGAAGCACAAGCACAAGGTATAGGCGTTGCTAAACTCCTTGCCCGTAGGGCGCAAGGGGCTGCTCAACGTGCGGCTAATGCTGCACGGAAGCAGGCTGCTACTCATGGTGGGAAAAAGGCTACTGCCAATCGGCATGTAGCACCTCGTGGCATCGTTAGCATAACTGCTGATGGCCACAAGGTGATAAAAGTTGCTGTTGCACCTGTTGCACCAGCAGCACCTGTTGCTAAAGTTGTAAGGCCTAGCAAAGCGCGCACATATGTGCGCCAGGCTGCAAACAAGCCTGTAATCATCAGTGGTACACAGCTTGCTGAGCAAGCTCGTACTGCTGGCACAAACTTGGCTACACAAATACGTGTGGCTAAGGCTACATTAGAATCACTTTATGCCATGCTTCCACTTGCACGTCAGGTGGTGGCGTTGCAAAACAAGGCTGACCGTAAGATTGGCATGTACACATGGCTCGCTGATGAGGGTCATGTTGGCGTGCGGTCTACAAAAGCCTCTATTGCTCGCAGAGATGCGGCACAAGAGGTGGTCTGTCAGGCCACATTGGCTGCAGAAGCCTTCAAGGAAGCTTATGGTATTGAGGCACAGGATGTGGTCTCACAAATCTTAGCAGTGAAAGCTGCTAAAGCTCGCGCAGTAGAAATGCTGCGTAACCATAAGGCGGAGCAACACCGCCTATTCATAGAGCGGCAAGAGCGTCGTGCTGCCAAGGCTGCTTTCAGAGCTTCTAAGGCCGCTCCTGCTGCAGCTAAAACTGTTACTGAAGTGGCAGATTGGAAGGAATACGTTGCCGCCAACAGTGGCAACAAATCTATTGCATTTGGTATCTTGCATGCCAAAGGCTCCACAATGGCAGAAAAAATATCTGCTGCTATTGCAATAGTAGGTGCATCCCATGAAGACGGTTTGGTGTCTTGCCAAACTGCTGATGCTGCTTATATGGTGGCAGCATAATGAATAATTTAGTTGTTACAGCAGGTGTTGTTGTTGACCGTGGTGACACTTGTCATGCGTTCACAATTCCTGTATACGGAATTACGCTCGATGGTTTTTCAGTCTTACTGGAAGAACATCACGTTCGTGTTGTTACAGAATATGAGCCAATTGGTGATAATTATGACGTATTCTTCTTTGAAGAATGTGTTGTGTATAACACCAGCACTGGCATCATTGTAGTACGGGACGAAAAATAGTGAAGGATCTAGTTATGGCTATTAACTTAATGGTTATTATTGGATTGTTTATCATGTTTGGCATCGAAAAAGATATGACATACGCAATGATGGCGTTTGGCTTAATCACTCTTGATATATTCAGAGAGGTGGCTCTTAGCGAACAGGCAGGAGTCAATCTTGCCAGAATTACTCATGAAAATGAGTATACTGTTCGTAAGAGCTATGCAGTGAAAGGTACAAAGTATGTACATGCACTGTATGAGCAGTACAAGAGTGCTGGATATAATAACATCAAGGCCCACGTCGTTATGCAAGACGATCTCAAGGGCTTTGAAGTTGGTGAGCTCTACAAAGAGTTTACTTATAAGCCAACTCTTATGACACGCATTTTGTTAATCAAGATTGGTGGTAAACACTAATGAAGCATTATACTGTGCCAACACTACAAAGATGGCTTGAAGAATCCATCTATTACATCATGAGCAATATGGATTACAAGATTCATAAGCCGTCTTGTGACGAAGATGCCAAGATTTGCTATATGCCAATAAAAGCTTTTGAGTATAGTGATACCTACTGGGCATTTTACGGCAAACATGCAACAACGCATGCGCACATTCTTGATCATTTAGGACTGGTTGTTTTTACGACTTGTCGTGAAGATGGCCAACTTATGTATCGGGTGTACGCTATTGAAGGTGCCAAGCTGGTGTATTTGTCATTGTTTGTGTGTGACCACGGCAGCACATATAACGACAGTTATCCAGTAATGGACGACTGGTATATGTCAGACGATGGGTTAATGGACAGTATGCAGCATATCATTGCATATGCAAGTTCTAGATTTATTCTAGACGATAAGCATATTAGCAGTAGGCTGATGTGTACAGAGCTCGCACCTGTAGTTGCTAAACCAATGCCTGAAGACATTGATCTTGAGTTGCCATTTTAATGAGTACTAAGATGAATTTCAGAATGCCTGTTATGTCTGCACAAGACATGATCAGTGAAGGCATTGATGAATTTAATGAGTATGGGCATATGACCTACACCCCTCGCAACGGGTGCAATAAACTCAAGAAAGAGTTTTTGATAGAAGCTGGTAAGATATTATCTGGTAGTGCGGATATATCCCATAGCTTCTGGGATAAGTATGGAAGATTTGCATTCGAAAATGTCCACAAAAAGTCTCCCATATATGATGACAATGGAAATAAAATAACACGATACAACGAAAGCGTGTTGCGTGATTACTACACAATACACGATATCATTGCTATGGCGTACAAACGAATATTAATTTCCACAGCAAAATCAAAAGCTAATGCTATTGGTTTGAAATGCTGGCCATTATTGCTGGGTGCAAAAATTGATCCAGAGGCATTTGTTGTTGCCGAACGCATCTTGTCTAAGGATTATGGATTCTATGGCTATAACATGGAAGGTAAATTTAATTACGGAGGATTTGATAGTAAAGGACACAAAGGTCTTTCCTCATACGACATTGCGTCATATTGGTACAGAGCTGGTTGTAAAAACACAACCAAGTTCAGACTTCAAGTGAACTATAGAATGCTCGCCATGAGAAGTGACTCTTTGTCAGAGTTTAGAAACTTTATAAGAGGATACAAATGGCTTGCACAGTCCCAAATGCCAGTGTACAACCCACTATCAAGGAAAGCGTACATGGCTATTGGTAGACTCTCTCCAGAGTTAAGAGCTGCTGCCATTCAGGGATCAAAAGCCTGCAGCACCGAACATTGCAAGGCAGTTAGGGTTAGAGACCTTAATTGGAGCAATGTCTCAGTTGTCATGAAGGATATCGCAGAGAATGGATATGTTGCAAGATGTCAATATGCATCTGGACATAGACGCATTGCTCAAATTCTATTCGAGGCAACTGGTGAGGTTCTATTAGATGTATTAAGAAGGACATTTAATGATCAAAAGATAAATCAACAAACTGATGTTCCAATTGAGGTTATCAAGATGGTCATCTCTGGTAAAACCAAGGATGACATTTATGGTATGATTGGCAACCATTGGTCTAAGTCATTTGTTGAATCCAAGATGGACTTCAAAAGAATTACCCATTCTGTTGTGACATATGGGGATTTTGAAGATTTTAAACAAAGATATAGTGTATGGCCAATAATCAAGCAGGATCGCTGTAAGTTTATTGATGACTTCACGAGACTTATGCGGTCAACAGCCACACCAAGAATCACCAATTATGCCAAACTATGTGCAATGACTGCGGATTCAATTATTCTGACATCAATCTCACATCCGTCTGTATTTTCATCATTGATGGCATTGGACATCGACGATATATACTACAACGGAAAGCACATTAAGGAATATGCCAACAAAGGTACATTGAGAAAAATATACTCAATGGAATTCTTTACTGCCAGATCAAGAATTGCCCTTGATTTTGGCGCATATGTGCCTCCATGTGATGCTGTTGGCGACATAACCTGGAATACTAGAAATGTTAATATGTTGTTAAAGAAAACAAATCTTGACACAACATATAATGGCTCTACATATACGCCATTTGGCGAAGAAGAGCCGCATTCTTTTATTGATATGCTGTCTTTTGTTAACATATTTGGCACATTAGCTAATGATGTCCTTGTTAAGTATGGTAATCCAGATATTAGTAATATGTATGAGGCAATACATGCTATTGCTAATACATATAGTATATCAACAAGGAACTCACCTGTTACACAACAATGGTCTCAGTTCTTTGCGAAAAATCCAGATTTCTGGAAATATTCTAGTGAGGCTGGAACTGTTGGTCTTGAAGATGTCCCAGTGTCTGCTGAGGCATTTATTGCAGTTATCAACAGCAGAAAGTATAAATCTGCACATGAGGCAGACCCAAGACTATTGAGTTTTGCCGAGCTTGTTGATATGCAGTCATCAACATTCGAGAATTATCATGGCTATATAAAAGCTACTCCTAAAAAGTCGCATGAAATGTTGCCATTCGTAAGAATTGATGGCAATAAAGTGCCTGGTATGGGTCATGAATATGTGATTGAGAAGCTTGACTATGATGATCCAGTCATGCTTGGCGTTGGTCTTGTATCAGCCTGTTGTCAGCATCTTGAAGGCTTTGGACATAAGGCGGCCAAACATTCATACAGTGAACCTAGTGGTGCAGTGTATGTATTGCGCAAAAATGGCGAGATCTGCGCCCAAGCATGGGTGTGGAGAAATGATAACGATGGTGTTGTCTTTGATTCCATTGAGGGAAGAAGAAGCGTAAGAGCAAGTGTTGCAGCTGCAGCATTCTATACACTTGCTACAGAAATGATTGGCAAGTTGTGCATCAAAAAAGCTTATTTGAGTACAACTGATTATGGACTAACGCGTGACATATCAGCTATTGCTAGTCCAATTAAGGATGATATTAAGAAGACAACCCCAATTGTTGATTATGGCTATATGGATGGCTATAGACATAAATTGTGGCAATCTGCTAAAAATATTGCCAAAACTAACAAAGTTGTAGGCGATAGCGAGCAATGATGTTTATCAACCTTTTATCCACATTGATGTTGATTTGCCATTTTAATGAGCACTAAGATTATGAAATTGAACTTAGAAGACATAGCAAATATGTTGATTGAGTTGGACGACATGAAATTAGTTGCCTTAAAAGACCCAGGATATATTGCTGAAGTAAGACGCTTCAATGCGTACATTGTCAAACAGGCAAATATTATCAGAGAGCGTGATAATATTCCGTTTGGCGAACTTTATCGCAGAATACTGGCAATCAAATCTTGTTTAGCTCAAGAAGGAGCTAAATAATGTTGATTATCAACAGGCATGGCAGCGTGCTATGTGGAATATGCAGAAGTTCTGATTTAGAACATCATGCAGAAGGCTGCACGTGGTACGAAAAGAACAAGGGTGCGATTCGTCTTTTTCATGTAGAAAAAGAGCAATATGAAAGTCAGCATGAATATCTGCTGAGTGATGCAGAACTCATGCAAGATTTCTGGATTGGCAGAGGCAAGCATGCATATGTTATCGACTCAGATGCTTGTTTTTACAAGAGCACTTATAAATTTGAGTCAGATGATGGCTCATCTAGATTTGCCGTGACAATTGTGCGCTATTTTACAAATAGACACAATGGACAGGTTGGTGCAGAAACATCAATGCTTTCTATTAGAGTTAAGGGCGGTAAAATTATTTCTATTTGCAAGGACAAGAAAACCTTGTTTGGTAGAGTAGAAATTTACAAGGCGCTATGCATCTTGTTTAAACGTATGCCATGTCTTGATACATCAAGATCAGATCTTGCAGATTTATTTAAGAGTTGGCTCGTAAGTAAAGGGATTGAAGCTTCGTCGTGTACGGCTATTGGTTTGCTTGATGTTTATTATAAAAGCAAAAATCGAATCCTTGCTGATTTGCGGGTAGACTCTCTTGCCTTTTTTCAGCACTTTAAAGCGCCGCAACGTGCGAAAATTTATGCTGTTGCAAAAAAGAACGGCACAAAGGCGGCAATAGAGCACATGACTGGTGCTAAAACCAGACCTTTGCAAAATATTCTAGTTTACACACTAGAGTTAGTGTCTGTTGCAAAAAAGGCTATTGGCTTAGGGTTTACAGAACAGGATGTTGTAAACTTGGTAGAATGTAGTAGATCTAGCCATATTCTTCATACCGAATACATCACTTGTGCAATTGATGCAATGGTAGAGTTTGGCTATTCCAGAAAAGAGATTATGGGTGCTTCTCCTAGAAAGCTGGGTGATATCCATGATTGCACCAGAATGCTTAATCGCATAAAGAGTGCATATCCAGAGTATGTATTGCCTAAGATGCGTATTTCTGAATTGCATGACTATCTGGTAAGAGATTTTACCGCCATGCAATCTGCAATTAAAAGCGCAGTTGCATTAAGACAGCCTCACGTTAAAGACCAGTCTGTTATTGATTCACAATACACATTCTGGGCTCCAAAAACAGAGATGGATATCTTTGAATGTGGGACAAGCATGAGCATATGTGTTGGATCATACGAGTATGCTATCAATAAGAACAATGTTGATATCTATATCGTGTCGACTCCAAACATCAAGTATTTTGCTTGTTTGTCTGTTATTGATAACAAACTTCAGCAGGCTAAATTGCACCGCAACAGACAGGTGTATAACAATCCTAGTGATGCAGATATTATACGCTTATGGTGTGAGGCTAATGGGATTAGCCATAGTCAATCTTGTGATTTACATGGTGCGGTTGGCAATAAGCCATTCTAAATAGGAGATAATAGTGAGCAATGTATTGGCATGCAGAAATATGCCAGGTTTGACAGAATTGCAAACATGGATTGCAAAAGGCCATGTCGAAAATAGATATGAGCGTCATGCAATTACTGATGTTTTGCATATCAATAATGCAACAATACTTATTACTGATGTATGTTTTTACGTCTTTAATAATATTGATGATGAATGCTATTTTATTGCGGAAACGCTTGAAATGGCAAAATGGTATAGTGTACAGGTAAGTAGACTATAAATTATGACTCGTAAGATTGGGAGTACCTCAATGAAAGTTGTAATCATGGGTTCTACAGGTGTTGGTAAAACAACACTTGCAAAACATATGTCTAGCCTTTTTAATGTTCCATTTATAGAGTTAGACAACTTGTTTTGGCTAGAGAACTGGCAAGGACGCACTAAGGAAGAGTTCCAAGCAATTGTAGATGCTTACGCATCTACTGATTCTTGGATTATGGATGGCAATTATGAATCTGTTCGGCATATTATTTGGCGTCAGGCAGATACATTAATATGGCTAGACTTTTCATTTGCCACTATATTTTATCGGTTAATTAAGCGAATACTATCACGCGCAATCTCTAAGGAGATTGTGTGTGGTAATAACATAGACAATGGATGGGTTCATCTCAAGTTGTGGTCTAAAGACTCTTTAATTAACTGGTTATTCCAAACATACTGGAAGCGTAAAAGAGAAATGCCAAAAATGATAGCCCAAGATGGCAGTCATTTATGTGTTATCAGAATTACATGTCAAAAAGATTTAGATATGTTAATTCATACTTGGGAGAATCAATAATGAATAAGCCTAATCCAAATATGCTAGAAGCATATAATAAGATTGGTCTTGTGCTAACCAACCCAAATGTCCCATCTGTTGTCAAGGAGTTGCATGCATGCGTGCATGCCTTGATTGGGCAGAAATTAACCAACAAGGGTTTTGTGATTGGCTATTCAGCCGTTCCAAAGCAACCTGGTTGGTGTTGGTTGAACAAGTCTGACGGTATCATGATGCGTGTTGGTGATAATGGTCGTGTGTATATGCGTGCCCATTATAAAAATGCGGATTATAGAATACTGGGGTTAACAACCCAGGTGCCACTAGAATGGTTTGGTATTGATGCATTGAGAACATTATGCTCTCAGTATGCTGTTGGTAATACAAAAGCATATGGCGTTATTCCAATGCCAGTCTTGGCGTTCAAGATATGGGCCAGTTCTGATTTGAGAGAGATGTTTAGTAAGTTGCTTCATAGCAAATTGCTTGGCATCAATCTTGATGATGCTGGCAACATTGCACCATATGCTGTTGCTCAAAACAAAGGGTTTGTAAGAGCAGAGCATAATATTAAAGGGTTCAAGGGCTTCAGATTCCCAACACACAATGAGGTTAAGTGTGTACTGGAGCACAACAAAGGTTTAAACGCCTTTGAAGACCCATCCAAGCTAAATGAGCGTGTTGTCAAGATTTATGGCAACACCGAGGGCGTATATATTGGCAAATGGAATGGTATTCATATCATTTCTCAACCGAAATGTGCTGATCCAGCATTCCAGGAAGAAGTGAACAACATGTTCTGTACTGGGGTTGCATATTCTAGGGATTTATATAATTTCCTTGGGCCAGTGCGTGTTGTCACAAAGGGTGGTGGCAAAATTGTTATTGCATCTAAATTCCACTTTGAGGAGTTTGGACCAAGAACAATCGTTGCAACATTGGCCTCATGGAAAGGTCAATTCAACATGCTACTTGATTCAACTGGTATCATGTCAGTTAAGGAACAGGTTGAGTATTGCAATGAGAATCCAGCAATGGGTAGCAAAGAGCTAACTAAAATGGCTCGTAGAAAACTACACAAAGCTGGCTTGATTCGTAGCATCACCTGTGCATACCGTGACACAACGATAACATTTGAATATGTTGAGTGTGAACACGATGTGTCGGCAACTAATTTATATACTCTCTATGGTTGTCAGTACAAAGAAACTGATACTGATGATGTAGATAGTGCTGATTACGAATTAAAAAGCATGATGTCTTCATATTATCTTAATATGATTAAGCACATCAAGGATTGTGTGCAGCACGGTGATTATAAATTTAGATTAGCGGCTAGAGTCTTAAAAGACATAGATGATGGTGTAATTGTAAAAAGACCACCATTAACATCTTTCTCTATACGTGAAATGACCAATATCTTTTGGTCGTATTGTGTATACGAAAAGGACTCTAAGTGGGTTGTTGACCCAACTGTCTTGAATGATGTTATTGGCCAAGTTGTGCATGATAACACTGGCAAAGCAAATGCCAAGCACAAGGAAATGCAGCGAATAGCCACCGAGGGATATGTTGATGTTGCACGAATAACCAAAGAGGATTTTATTGCCTTTATGGATAAATTATTCGGACGTGCATATGACAACATGGGATATGATTGTTATGAGCAAATATCTATCCCAGAACGTGGATGGTCTAATATGGAGACTGGATTATCCTCATTAACAGATGAACAATTCACTGAGAAGTTTCATATGTTAATGTCTGGTGATGAAAACTTCCCTGGTTTAATGTCAGAACATGGCTCTCTTGTTCATATTGAAGGGTATGATTTCTTTATTCCTGGTTGGAATTTCTTAAAAGGAAATATTATGCCAGTTGATAAAGAAGCCTTCAAGAATGGGGACAGTGTTGAGTGTATGTTTGGTAGCACAATACAGACTATTATGATGCTATTTGTTGCTTTAAGAAATGAAGCAAAGGGTAGCAATGTTGAATGGTCCTTTACAGCTGCACAACATCTTATTCGTATCAATGCTGCATTATTTGAAGATTCGTACAATCGCATGATTGTGCGTGGCACATATCTGACGATTGCGCCAAGATTCTGGAATTGCTCATTTGATGACTACAAGCATACTGTTTCAACAACAGCGTGTCATGCTGGTCATATGACATACTCCAAGGATCCAGTGATATTCGATAAGGGTGTGACTGGTGTCTATAATGACGCTTTCTTTCCAGAGAGCATCTTTGGTAAATTGAATGAGATTGATACATTTGCAATGAGTTCAGTTTGCTTTGTCAACAACACCCTGCTTATGACACAAGAGAATGACACCGATGGTGACTTGTGCTGTTTGCGTTATAACATCAAATTGCCATTGTATGATGGTCAATGGTCTTATATGCAAAATAGAGCAAATTCTTATGTGTGGGGCAAAGACGACAAGGGTGTTGCCAAGCCTGTTGGTGTTGTTGGTGATGGTGAAATGAAATTTGAATTTGCCATGAAACCTTGGAAATACTATACGCCAGAGGATTTGGCTGCTGGCATAGATTCAAATCGTCAAGCCAAAGAGAACATTGGTCTTATGACTAATGGTTTGTTTCAGCATTCTATGTTGCTTGAAAATGCAATATTTAATGGTGGAATGAATGTGTTCTGGGCTAAGATGCTTTGGAACCTCTATGGATATATCATTCAGGACGAAGCTATGCGTATGATCAAGCATAGTGAAGGTAAGATTATTGGCGGGAATGGCAGATCAATGTACTATGAAGCAACGTCTGTAATGTCTCTACTAAAAGGCAAAGCGGATTTAATGTTTAGTGGTAGTGTTGATACTGATGGAAACTCACTGAATGATGGCTTTTTGCAAAATATTAAAACCTATTGGAATGGTTTTGATCAAGAAAACAAGAAGCACTACAATTCGCTGAAAACTGCAATTGACAAGTATGTTGCGGCTACATCGGTGTTTATTACTGCACATTATAATACGGTGCCAAACAGAGTAACACCTGGTCAATACACTGGCCGTATATCTAGTTGGTATCCACATAACATCTACTTATCGCAAGATTTAGCGGATAGAAAATGTATCAATAGTACATATAAACTATTCAATATCTTGCAGCGTGGATATTTCTTGCACACAGAAAAAACACGCCTATCAAAAGGCGCAGCAAATGAAATGATAGCAACATGCTCTGAGCATGGTATATCAGTTCCATTAAACTGCAGGGATGTTGTTTCTTCTGTGTTTGAGATGCAGAAAAATGAGGTTACAATACCTCAGCTAAATTCTATGAGTTTGGCTTTTCAATTAGACACAAAAGTGCAGAAGGGTTATTTTGCTCAACATATGTATATTGGCAAACTTAATATTTCTGCAACAGAGAAGGATATCTGTGTTTTGCGTTGGATTGATATGGTGCGTACTGCAAATGATAGCAATAAGGATTTTGCCATAAGTAAAGAAGAGCGCATTGCTGCTAAGCCAGAAATCGAAACTGGCAAAGTAGTGGCTGATGTTCTATTCCAGCAGTTGCGTGATGCGTTGGTTCAAACGCCAACGGATATTAACTATCCAAATCCAGAGGACTGGGCGTAAGCCTGGTTCTCTTTTCTTTTTCTAAGGGGAATTAATATGAAACTTTTACCAAAAGCCACTTACGCAAATGACGAAATCGTTATTGCCGTTTTAGCAACTCAACACTTCGTACACGAAGTTAGCTGTGACACTGATGGTTTTTATTCAGAGTACAGTCCTGATGGATTCGTTTTGTATACGCAGTTGTCTATGCTAAACGATGATGATGTCCATGTAGCAAATTGTGCTATATATGGCGCAAAAGATGGTGGACGTGTGGAATTTGCTGAGTATGTCGACTATGTCAATTCTATCATTGACGCTACACTGAAGTATATAAAGCATGGCGATGTATGGATTCCTGACCCATCTAACCCAGATGTCGAAATTATTCTTGACAGTCGTGAAGCGATTCCGTTGACTTGTTCCGAGCAATCGGATTTATTTTAATCAGGAGAAGAAACATGAAACAATCAACAGCCTTACAGGTTCTTGATTCTGGCGCTAATGTATTCTTAACAGGATCTGCTGGTGCTGGTAAATCGTATACTACGACGCAGTTTATTAAAGCTGCGGAACGCAAAGGTCTCAATGTTGCAATTTCTGCATCTACAGGTATTGCAGCAGTTAATGTAGGCGGCACAACTATCCATTCGTTACTTGGCATGGGCATCAGTACCTCTGTGACACCAGAGATGCTTGCTAAAATATCCTCTGGACGCAAGGCCAAGAAAATACAGAGTCTAGACGTGTTGATTATCGACGAGGTGTCTATGCTTCACCGAAATCAATTCGAGATGGCTGACAGCATATTACGCTTTGTGCGCACCTGTGACGAGCCATTTGGTGGAGTTCAGGTTGTAATTGTTGGAGACTTCTTCCAATTGCCGCCTGTAGGAAAAAATGGCGAGACAAATAAGGACAAATTTATATTCATGTCACCCTTATTTAAGGAGGCCAATTTCAAAGTCTGCTATTTAACTGAGCAGCATAGAAATGGCTCTGGAGCCTTAAATATAATCCTCAATGAGATAAGGGCACAAAAAGTGTCTAAGTCGTCTATTGAAACCCTTAAGTCATTAACCAACAAGCAGATGGATTGTATTAACCTCTACACGCACAATGCAGATGTAGATAAAATTAATCTGTCTGCCTATTACGCCATAGATGGACAAGAAAGATGCTACCAGGCATTAAAAACTGGTGATGAATTTGCTCTTAAGGGACTAATTGCAAACAGCAGAACTGCTGAAGTCCTCAATCTTAAAGTGGGTACTAAAGTAATGTTCACTGCTAATAATCCAGGCCTTGGATTTGTTAATGGCACAACTGGTGTGGTAACAGATCTCGACAAACGTACTGTTACTGTAGCTACATCAGATGGAAAAATTGTTGTCGAACCATTTTCATGGGAGCAAAAAATTATGGATGAAGTTGTAGCTAGGTATATGCAAATCCCATTAGCGTATGCATGGGCTGTTACCGTCCATAAAAGCCAGGGTATGTCCCTTGATCAAGCATCTATGGATTTAAGTAGATGTTTTGAGTATGGGCAGGGATATGTTGGTCTATCTCGATTGAGATCAATTGAAGGCTTGTGCTTAAAAGGTTTCAACGAAGCCTCTCTTGAGTTGGACCCACTAGCCATAAAAGCTGATCGGCGATTTCAACAATTATCTAATGAGCTATGTTCTCAATATGATGAGGCTAATGAGAGCACAGAAGCGGATGCTGATGTTCAAGTTTCTCCTCCAATAATTGAGAATAATAGCAAGCAGGAAGCTATACAGACAGTTGAAGAGAAAGTAGAGACATCAGAATACTATATATCTATGAAGTTTTTAGATTTTGTATTCGAAGATGTTTCTATTGCATCTGCCGTTCTCAATCGAGAATACGGCAAAATTGCTTCTACTGTCACAGGTAAGTCTGTTGCCAATGGAATTGCTGCTGCATGTAGTGGCGAAATCAGCTATGTCGATAACAATATTGTAGTATGTATTGTTATTGATGATAAAAAATTCTTTGTATTGTATAACGCAACTTATGATATTTGGAATATCAAGGTTGCAAAATCTGGAGGTAAATAATTATGAATAACCTAGAGATGAATGAGCGTATCGGAAAAGATCGCTTAAATATTCTTCTGGATGCTATTGCTGATAAATATGTTTGTCGGGTTTTAAAATCTGGCAAGCATGTCAAAATTGCTGATAGCAGAAATGCATTTGTATTTGAACTACATGAACTCGAATGCAAATCTCGTTTAGAAGTCAAGCAAATTATCCTTGATTGCGTTTCTAAATTCAAAAAAGCCGAGGTGTAAAATGATTGATAACTTTGAATCAAAATTGCAGAAATGCAAGGAGAATATGGAAAAGTATTCCCATCTTATTGGAAACAAAAATAATGGTGATACAGGCATATATTGTGGACGTGGACGTGGAAGTGTATGGGGAAATCAATATACGCATCTTCGCGGTACAACAGCTAAGTTTGTCGTAGAGTCTCGCGAGGTTGCAGTTGTGATGCATAGAGACCAGTTTATTGCCGATCTTAAAAATGGACTCATTGACATAGAAGCGTTGAAAGCTCTTGCTGGCAAAAAGCTTGTTTGTCATTGCTCTCCACGGCTTTGTCATTGCTCGACACTTGCTGCTGCTGCTGACTACTATGCTCGTCAAAAGTAGACTCCGACCCATCCATCGCTAACCACTATAATGGTGCAGATTAGTAGATTTACTTTTCTGCATCAAAACTGTTACAAGCTTTGTGTGTTAAATTAAATTGCTGGAGAAGTATAATGAGTCATCAATATAGTGACAACTGTGATTGCGCATCCTGTGATGCGTTTCGCGACCTGCACTCTAACTGGTTTGATGGTGTAGAGCAGGGTGATCTTATCCCAGAAGAGGTGGAGCTTGAGGAAGTGCCATGTTCTAGTTGTGGTGTGTCTCATGTGAATACCTATAAGTGGGTATTCCCCGTGTGTTTAGACTGCGAAAAGGATTTAGTTCCAGTTCGCTAAGTGGTTCATAGAGGCTGTTGGGCAACTGACAGTTCTCTTTATTCAAAATTGTTATAATTATTTTGAACTAATATAGTTATTCTATATATAGGTCTTCTTTATTGAGGATTTATATACAGACTAACTTGGCAGGTTAGTTTGAGCTAAGCCAGTAAAATGGTGATGGCAAAGCGTTTATGGCTACATGGGACGCTATATAAACACAATGTTGTGATGAGGCTTTGTCTCGTCATGGTGCAGTTTAACGGTTGCCAACTGGGAAAGGAAATGTTCTTTCTGCATCTAGATACAAAATTTATAGCGCTCTGAGGCTATGAATGAAAGAACGGTCTAACCAACCTACGGAAACAGCAGTTTCTTTTTGGTAATCCACCCTTGACTCAGCTTGGGTGGTATTTTTCTTTAAGTTGTTATAATTCTTTTGAATTAAACATATATTGTTTTGTAGGCTGCAATATGTGTTGTTTATTTTATTTGGCCTATTTTGGAGTTGCGACTATGGCTATTATTTTCTTATCCGCTTTGGATATTATGTCTTCTGGCGACATTGGTAAATTGGTCCATGAGAAATGGAATCGTCGTTGCCAGTTGATGGCAAATGTGTACGGCGAGCACATGCACTGTACTGATGACGCGTACCAGAACTTTTGGTATGGTGAAAGCAAAGAAGTGTCTTTACCTGTAGATTGTCCATTGTCTAGTGAACAACACAAGCAGTTGGCAAACTACGGTTTCAAAGCTGGTGTAAATGACCGCCATCATGATGATGAAATAATTGTAGTCACACGTCATCGTGGTATGGTGGATTACTTGGTGTATATGGGTTATGTGCCCAATGATTGCCAGATTGTCTCCCATGTAACAGATTCTTCTGTTCTTCAAGACAAAACTGTTTGGGGTGTATTGCCTCATTCTTTGAGTTCTTTATGTTCTGCATTTTGCGAAGTGCCATTAAACATCCCTGCTGAGTTCCGTGGCAAAGAGTTGTCTATGGAAGAAACTCAACGCTTTGCAGGTCCTGCCAAGTGCTACCAAGTAAAGGTAGTACCCTTCTAACCCGACAAAGAAGTGCACATCAGAAATGGTGTGTGCTTCTTGTTATAATTTTTTTTGATGCATAAAAAGGATTTGAGTTATTAAAATATAAATTGTTAGAATTTATTTGAACTTAATTTTTATATGGGGTTAGTAATTATGAATACTGTATTTATTGTGACCGAAACTCAGGTTAATGATTATCTACCTGAATATCCTAAAGGTACTCAAACTTCTATTGTTGGGACTGCAAAAGACATAGAAGGTGCCAAAGAGTTGATTAATGATGCAGTCAAATATACCCATGAAAATTGGGAAGACTCTGCAATAGATGTAGAGTTAAGTGATGAAAACCAAACAGTAATGTGGGGACACAGCGGAGAGACAGGAGTAGTCTTTATATTCACAATACATGAGCAACAAATATAAGAGTAACTACGAGGAAACGCCCAAAAGGATTTGGGTTGTTTTCCTAAAATTGTTAAAACTTATTTGAATCAGTTGTTCATAGCTCATCAGCGGCATATGTGAATCAACTGGCAACAAATCTAGTTTTACGACTAGAGGCGAAATTTAGCAGTGAAATGATATTAGTATCTGCTATAGCTGTATGATTTGCCCATACAGCATTATTTTTTCAAAGGGGAATTAAAATGGCTAATATGTACGATGAGATGATAAATGTAGCAATTCAGACAGCAGATGTTATTGCTGACTTAAATGAATTGGCAAAGGAAAATGGAATAGGCTCAGGAATCCAAATAGCAAGGGAAGCATTGCGTGTGGAGCTGAATACGCAAGTGTTGGTGCTTGATCGTTTGGTGCACATGATGCCAGAAGAAAAAGCTCAGCGTTGGGCTATGGTAAGAGTGTGCCTATTTGCAGTGATGTTTAAGTAAAATTGTTATAATTCAGATGAGATATATATTTTATATGCTGTATATATCTCTAATATCTTTTTATTCGCCTATTGGAGTTGATTATGAATAGTTTAATTCAAAAGTTTGCAGCACATTATGACTGCAACTTATCCTTGTTTGGCACATTATTAGTTGTAGCGGCCAATAATAAGCAAGTGAAACTTAAACATTTCACAACATTGCCAGAACAAGAGCAACGTAGACAGCTAGTATTGGCCCGTAACACACTGCATATTAAGGAACGCACCAAAGCAGTTAAAGTAGTTGTACCGCCACCAGTAGTTGTTGAACCAGATGATGAAGTATTAGCAATGCTTCAAGAGCCACAATTGCCTTGGTATATGGATTTACCTCCTCATGTTGTAGATATCAGCGGCAATATTAGCGGTGATGCTGCTTATCATTAATATTATAAGGTTATAGCTTAATTGTTATAACCTTTTTGTTTTCTAAATGGGGTGATGCAAATGAGAATTCATCAAGGCAATATATGGGATATCTACTCATATACTGATTTATTTTTATTCACATCTAATGGTGTGGTAAATAATGGCAAATTAGTTATGGGAGCAGGTATAGCCAAGCAAGTAAGGGATAGATTTAAGGGAATAGATGCTGCTATTGGTAAAGTGATATTAGATGGTGGCTATAGTCTAAATAATCCATATGGATTGTTGTTATCTCCAAGTGGCGGCAAAGTGGGATTATTCCAGACAAAGTTACATTGGAAAGATGAGTCTCCTCTGTGGCTAGTAGAGAAATCTGCTCAGATGTTGATGGAATGGGCAAATAACAATCCTGATAAAAGGGTTGATATGACCTATCCTGGAATTGGACATGGTGGTAGAACAGTTGATGAGGTATATCCAATAATTCAACATCTACCTGATAATGTAAACGTGTGGAGGTATTAAAATGAAACTAAATATACCAGATGCGGATTTCTTTGTGGTCGAAAACTTTTTACCAGAACCAGACAAAGCATTTAATTGGCTAATTGCTAACGAAGACTGGCAGCAATATACACATAACGGATATAAAGCTCCACGTCTTAATAAGCAGTACGGTAAAGCTTATTCGTATAGTGGTGTATCCACAAAGGACAGTGAAATACCAGCACACTATCAGCGCTTAATAACAACCATTGCAAATGCTACAGGTTTTACTGGTAATCAAATACTATTAAACTTGTACGAAGCCAATGGCTCTATAGGCTTACATAGCGACTCCGAACCAGAACTCGGATATAACCCAACAATAGTATCCTTAAGCTTAGGAAGTGATTGTATATTCACTTTAGTCAACAATAAAACTAAAGCAGAATATAATGTCAAGCTAAAAGCAAATAGCTTATTGGTGATGGGGAATATGTCGCAGGTTTTGTATCGTCACCAGATTAAACGTGGCAACATCAAGGGGAAACGTATTTCATTGACATTTAGACAAATAAAATAATTCTCCGACAGTGAGCCTGCCACTGTAACAACAGGCAAACCTTCATCGCTATGGCCTCAAATCTCTTCTATACGCATCAATAAGAGCAAGGATATACAAACACATAGGAAAAGGATTTACTGCACGTCTAGGAGCCAAATAGAGGCATATAATAAACTGTTATAATCATATTGAACTTAATCGGAGAAATATCATGTCAAACAGTACAGATTTTACAGTGGTGGACTTCACAAAAAGAAGTCTAGACATTATTAAAGCTATTCATATGGCAATAGCAAATAAACAGGAAGATAATAAAGGGGTGGCAAAAGTAGTTATTGTCAAAGGAACAAGTTATAGCTTATCAATACAGGCAGGTGAAAACTATTACTCGATTCCACAAAATAATATTGGGCCATATGCAGAAGTGGAAGTAGGGGAAGTTGATATGCCATTAACTGAAGACTTTATTAACAACTACGGGGAGTGCGCAGGAGAAGGAAAATATATATTTCCCTATGTGCCAATAGAGGAATTGATAGCACAGGTCAAAAATAATCTATAAAATTAAATGCCGTTGTATAAAATCAGCGGCAATTAATAAAATGTTATAAATTTTTTGTATCTTTATTAACAATAATAACTAAAAAGTTAAAAATAAATCAATAGAAGAAAAAGAAGTTATAGGAACCTAAAAAGGATTAGAGCTACTTAAAATATAAGTGTTAATCCCAAACTGACATGTCTCTAAGTTCTTTAGGAACCTTAGTCAACCCTTTAGTTGATTTACCAATTCCCTTATCCTTATTAGCTTTTCTATACTGCTTTTCCCTTATTTTAATAGATTTAATACTATTTCTATCATATGGGGTTATTGGCTCACCTATTAAATAGTTCATATAGTTCATATTTAAAATTCCTTTATTAGTTTTATTAAGAAGTAATTATAAGCTATTTAACAACACAAATAAAGAAAAACTTTGTTAATCTATATGAGTTTGTCTGCTCACTACGCATCCAAACTCAAATTCGTACATTATCTACCTTCGCTACGTCGCATCTGACAACTCCTTGTCACTTGCCAACATGTCAAGTAACAACTCGTTATCATCTACCAACCTGCGCTTGGTATCTAATAACTCATTAACCTCTGAAACCAATTATACAAATTCAAAAAAAACGTGTCAAGAACTATTTTATAAGTTGTTGATATATAACCAATTAAATATGTAACTAAATACTAATTTCTTCTATTTGCTAATAAAGTAATTAATATCCTTAACTTAGTGAAAGGAGTTGAAGCAGGTGAAAAAGGATTAGAGATATTTAAATTTAGTATAAATTTGGATATTGATAAGACTTTTTAATGCGGAAATGAACTTGAGCTTAGTTAACGATGTTCTATGTTCAGTGGGAACAATAGAACATCTATAATAATATGATTAAAATAAATTTGTAAATAGCCCTTAGCCGCCTTTGGCTAGCGGTACGCCGCCTATGGCTAATTATACACAGTACAAAAACAGCTAGCCGTAGGCCGCTAGTAGCTATTGGCCGAAATGACAAAATGCAAAAACTAAAAATTCCAATTTATTTTTTATTTTCCCGAGGAATTTGCTTATAATCGTTCAAAAAATAACCAATTATAAAGTGTCCAATTTTTACCTATTGGCCGAAATGACAAAAGTATCATCTTATTTTACATAAAAACTGTTATAATTTAACTGAATAAATCAACATCGGAGAAATAAAATGATATATTCTGGCATTGGCTCAAGAGAAACACCTGAGCATATCTTGGGCATTATGAGTAAAATTGGTAAATCCTTTGCCGAAAAAGGATTACTTCTGCGTTCAGGTGGTGCTATAGGTGCAGATACAGCCTTCGAAAGAGGTTGTGATGTGGTTAAGGGCAAGAAAGAGATATTCTATGCCACAAACAATAAAGGAATAATAGTCTCCGAGGAAATAATGCAACAGGCATTAGTAATGGCAGGGCAAGTGCATCCAGCCTGGCATCGTTGTAGTGATTATGCAAAGCGCCTACATGCTCGTAACTGCATGCAAATCCTTGGTAGAAACCTAGATGAGCCAACAGATTTCGTTGTGTGTTGGACAAAAGACGGAGGACCAACTGGCGGCACAGGGCAAGCGATTCGATTGGCTATGAGCAGGGATATTAAGATATACAATCTGTATTTTGATAGTCATTTGCAGGAGCTAAGAGAGTTCTATAGAAGCCTTTAAAATCAAGAAGATACACAATCTAAATGTCAATAGTTTTGAAATTTATTTTGTGTATTTTGTGTGATGTTTTGGCCACGATGCACTAGGTATAATTAAAGATATATTTGATGTACTAGGTATAAATTAGACTAAAAGTAAATAAGTATGTTAAGAGGTGTGTGATGAACAAAATGGCAATAACTGCGTTTAGAGATGAACATCGCTGGCTATCTAATATGGCAGAATGTGAAATTATATATGGTGATTTAGTATTTAAATCTACTGAAGCTTTTTATCAGGCTATGAAGACTTTAGATGTTAATGAACGTATAAAGTTTCAATTCTATGATGGACCAACTTCTAAGCGTGAAGGACGTAAACTTGTATTAAGAGATGATTGGCCATCTATTAAAGATAAGGTTATGAAATTTGCTTTAGAGCAAAAGTTTAGTAAAGAACCTTTTAAGTCTTTATTGATTAATACTGGTGATGTTGAAATTATTGAGGGTAATTATTGGCATGATAACCACTTTGGGGTTTGTAATTGTGCTAAATGTGGTAGTAATGGTCTTAATGTTCTTGGTAAATTAATTATGGATATTAGGGCAAATTTATAAACTTGTGGTGTCATGTGTTTGTGCATGTGACATCTAAACTGTTATAACTTCTTTGAATAATAAAATGAGAGGTGAAATATGTTTATAAAATATTGTATTTGTTGTGCAATTTTATCTGCGGCTTTTTATGCTTTATTGTATAGAGCAGCTGATGAATATGTTGTAAACCCAACTCATGTTCCTGTTGTTTCTGAAAAGGAACGTCAACAGCAAAATCTTAAATTGTTAATGGAATCATTAGCAAAAGATTTGTGTAAGGTAGACCCAAAGCATTCTATGGTTGAAGTAGAATACAAGGGTAAAGTAATTAATTGTCAATGAGGTGATAATATGAAATTGATTCCTAATGATGGCAATGATTCAAAAGCTTCTGTTCTTGATGTTGCTATGGTTGTTCTTGTCCTTTTTGGAATTATTGTGGAGTATGTGTTATGAAAGTTGATATTTATGCTGATGGTGCGAGTAAAGGCAATCCTGGTCGCGGTGGTTGGGGCTGTTTGTTATTGTGCAAAGAAAAGAATATGCGCAAAGAACTGTATGGTTATGGCGGTAATAATGTGACAAATAATCAGATGGAAATTTTGGCAGCCCTAAAAGGATTAGAAGCTCTAAAATTAAATTGTGATGTGACATTATATACCGATTCTAATTATGTTGTTCAAGGCATTAATTCTTGGCTTGCTAATTGGAAAGCTACAAATTGGATTGGCAAGAGTAAAAAACCAATTGCTAATAGAGATTTATGGGAACAATTAGATGCAGAATTATCTAAACACAGTGTCACAGCTGTATATGTAAAAGGGCATTCTGGCATTGAAGGTAATGAAATTGCTGATGCCTTAGCAAATAAAGCAATTGCTGAAGTTAGTTAAAATCATCTAAGACTAAAAGTTGAACAGGTTATGACACTAAAATTGTTATAATCTGTTTGAACAAAACTATTATTAACTTCGCAAAATTGTTCTTAAAAATTGTTATAATCTTTTTGATGAATTAATAGCCTTTATTGATTCACACTATCCAAAACTCGGAGTATTAAAATATGAATCCAATTCAAATTCTTTTAGCAGCAATGGGATTAACATTAGGCAACTTAAATGCATTTCGCTTCTTTACCGAAACAAAAGAAACAGTGCTTGAAAGTAGCTCAAAAACATCGGTAGCCATTGGCACAATTGCATTATATTCAGTGGTAAAAGAAAAGTTCAATAAACTCAGTAATGAGCAAATTGAAGAATTATTAACAATAACATTTGGTGGCAACAGCAAACAGTTAATAAAATTCATTGTTAAAAACAATATCGAAATTGCATGTGAATGTGATGATTGCAAAAATGAACAAGAGCAAGACATCAAAACCGATTCAGAACTGCCATTCGATATTAAAGATGTTCTTCCACGAGAAGTTGTAGAGGCAATGGAAAGAGGTGAAGTAGAAGTTAAAGTGCATGCTATTAATTTAGCAGACTTATTTAAAAAATAAGCCGATTGTATCACTGGTGCTTAATTGTGCCAGTGCACTTTTCTCTAAACTGTTATAATTTTTTTGATGTGATAATTTTGTCGCATCACTATTTTTAACTTGATTTAGCCGTAGGCCATTTTAAAATTAAGGCCAAAAGCAAATCGTAACTAGCCAATCAATATTTAACACTGACAATGAACAGGCGTGTGTGTGTTTATTGTGTGTGTTTATATGGCGGAGTATATTATGAAAGACGCATCTTCTTGTAAAATTAGCCTCAAAGGTTTGTCTATTGCCACTGGTCAAGTACCAGAACGCACAATTGGCGATGTTATTGTTCGTGGCGTACCATCGAAAGAAATCAAAATTGATGAATTAATCCTTGAAAGCAACTTGGATTACCAATTTGATGAAGGTGAATTGAAAGATACTAACAATGCAGTTGTTGAAGTATTCAAGCAAGTTACTAATTTGAGCGTAATGATTTTGAATAACGTGGTAGCTGATAAACGTGCAGGACGTGAAGCAGCAATGACACGCGAAGACAAACATCATGAAAACGAAATGGCAAAGCTACGCTTGATTGATGAACTTGATGACTTGAAGAACAAGCGCATTCATGAACGTGAACGCTATAACGCTTCTAAAATCTAATTAGTAACTCAAAAGTGTTGTATCTTAATTGATACAACATTTTTGATAAACCCAAAAAGAGGTAAATATGCAAGAACTTTTAGAATTGAAAAAACAAGGCCGTTAATCGGCCTTTTTAATTGTTATAATTTTTTTGTACTTAATTTAATTTCTGGAGAACATCATGAGTGCAACAGGTACAAGAATTTCTTTCTCTCACGAAAGTCAAACAAAAGCAACAAAAGAAGTAGTAAAACTGCTAAAAGAAAGTGGCGAAACACCAACAAGAGAGCTCATTCAAAAGCATTTCTTTGCAATTCAAAATAAAGCAAATTTAGCAATCCCACAAGACAAATGGGACAATGTAGCTAAATGGTTAATACCAAATGTGAACTTAGTTTTTCAAGAAATCATTGAAAACAAAGAACTTAAAAAACAACTTGCTAACTTGCAAAATGAACTACAAAAAGCTCACGAAAAGTTAGATGCCAAAGCAGATGAATTGGCAAATCTAAAAGCAACAACAATGAAAAGCAAAAAACTCACGCTATACATAGCTGGCTTGTTGCCAAAACAACAACAATTGCTGATTCAAAATAATGAATTGTCAGATAAATGTATTTTTAAATTTGCGTCTTCTGAGCAACACAATAATACACAACTTGAAAGTGCAATGATAAATTCAGATTATGTGCTATTGATGACAGACTTCATTAATCGCAACACAATTGTAAAACGCTTCAAAACAAAACTTATTAATGTCAATGGAGGAATTACCAACTTAGAAGATACAATAACTAAGTTATTAAATAAAAAATGATTTACTGGCCGTCTTATTAGATGGCCTTAAATTGTTAAAAATTTTTTGACTTAAATTAGACTTTATTTCTAAAGGAGCAAACAATGTCTAATGAAATAGCTGTATTGTATATTTATGCAGCATTAATGGGTTTGTTGATTGGCAAAGCAATTAATAAATATAAAGAAGATGACATAGTTGTAGCAATAGCATCTCTATTAGGATACATAACTATAATATTTTTTAAAAATCCAAGTAAAGAATTCATCGAAGCCATAATGCACAGTACAGTTTCAATATGTGTGTCAATTATATCATTTATATGTTACTCAACATTAATAAATGAAAAAAAACATTTCAACAACCTGCTAAAAAATAAGGAGGCAGAAAATGAACATTTATCACAAGATGTTCGAAATAATGTGTCTTCTGAAGGAATTAAGAAAACACTGTAAAAGCATGATAGTTATTAATCAAATTTTAGAAATACAAAAAAAGTATTTTTATAACTTGGCATATAATTATCCTGACGAAAAAAAAGAAATTGCATGGAATTTAATGATGGAAACTGGCAGCCATCATGAAAGTGCAAAATTTCTAAACATAATCTAAAGGGGAGAAATCCCCTTTTTGTTTGTTAAAATTTTTTTTGATGCAAAACTGGAGATTCATATGAACAAATGTATCTTAACTATAACCGCAAAAGGAGAGTTTGATTCTGCTGCAACAAGAGCTTATAAATTCTATGTAGATAATATAAGTTCAGGTTTAACAGGCAGCGAACCTCCAAAAGCAATTCCATTAAAAAACGAAATTAAAATCGTTTTGTACAGACAAGTTAATCAAGAAATTATGACAAAAATTTCTAATGAATTAACACATCCCTCAATAGACAAAGTTTCATTTGCAATTAAAGCAGAAGAAACTGAAACATTCGACTGGTAGGTGATTATCATGACACATAAAGGTCAAAGCTCAGTTAAAACTATTAAAGTAGATGCCAATGTGCATCTTGGAACTTTAACCACAAAAATAACTGAATGCCTTGGGGAATATAAAAAGTCTCCTAACGAGAAAAACAAGCAGCATAATCGTAAAAAATTAGCTGCCGCTGTTGCTGAAGCAATGAATTTTATTGCACAAGCCATGCATGAAGGTGTCTTTAAAAATGACCCAACAGGATTAATGATAGCAGACTCAACGTTTGAAGACCCAGTAAATGAAATAGCCAAAGAGTGGCTAGCTAAACTACAAAAAGCGAATCCAGATGACGAAATTGGTGCTGCAAACCGTCTAGCGTTACAACATGCAGAAGCAACTGGCATTCAAAAATTAATACTAATGACAAAGCATGGTGTCCAAATTATTTGGGACGGCATTAAACGTGGTGTAATGTTTGTATACAACAAAGCAGTACAGTTCTTTAAATGGGTGTGGAATGGTATTCAATCAATGTGGCAATGGCTAAAGGAAAAATTCACCAGTTTCTTAGGCAAAGCCGCAAATGACGAACCAGAATTAAAAGAAATTGACATGGCAAAGATTCTTCAAGAGGGCGAAGAATCTTTAACCGTAAATTATGGAGAAAAAAACGATGCTAAAGAAGCTGAACAAGCTATTCCAAAAGCAACCTAAAGTATTTGTTTATGCAGATGCTGCCTATGATAATAAGTTAGCAGTTATCGGCTATATAACAAGTGATTTAACAGTAGCAAAATATGAAATTGTAAGCGCAAATAATGTCAATGATGCTGAATTAAAAGCAGTAGAGTTGGCACATAGGACCTTTCCAAGGTCAAAAATAGCTACTGATAGCCATTATGCTATAGAAAATACAGAAGGTGACTATGTTTTCTATGTTGAAAGAAAGTCTAATCTTGCAAATGTGATTGCAAGAAGTGCAAAAGAAATGGCTAAATCAAAAGTTGTGCACAAATTATAAATTAAGTTAAAACCAAAAGGACTTGGTAAACTTAATATGAAAAATAACTGTTATAACTTTTTTGACCAAAATCCTTAAGGTCACAACTTCCTTTAACTAAGAGTAAATATTATGACAACTCAAGACAAAAATTTAGCAGTGCTGGTGGATAAACCAGCCAATCCTGCCACAAATCCAATCACTGGCCCAATGATGGGTGTTCAACAATTTATGCTTTTAAATGCACAAGAGCATTTATGCATTCCTTTGTTTTTAAAACGCAATAGCGGAAACATTCAGTATTATTACTTAATGAAAGCTATGTTGCCAAACATGGAAACAAATGAAAGCCAACGCATGCTGCAACATTGCTGGTTATTGATTCCTGCCAATCCACAAGTATCAGGTGAAAACCAAAAGTTTTACTTTGGTGACCGTAATCATGGCATGATTCATATGCACAACAAAATGCTAGCATTAGGCGGCAATTCTGCATATAACTCGTTGATTGCAAAAGTAACACTACGCAATATGCCAATTGTGCCAAACAAAGCCCAATTAAAATGGACAGATAAAATTTGGCCAATGTTAAACGAACAACATAATTTATTATGTGGCACAGCCGATTCAGAACCATTGATGCGCAAATCAGATGCTTTCACAAAATTCATGAATGATGGTAATGTTAAAACTCATGCATTGTTTATGGCTTTGTTGAAAGACAAAAAGATTGAAGCAAATACTGTATTTGAAGTGATGCCAGATTCAATCATTTTAGGCAAAACAATGTTTTATGGCGACAACCATACTGCATCAATCCTTGAAAACCAAACTAATGGCATTAACAAACCGTTATGTATTTCTTCATGGAATGGTGTGTTTCGTGGTGATTTGAATGTTGCAACAACGACAAATGGTTTAGGCTTAAAACTAGAACATGGTATTCGCAAAATTGGTGAGGGAACAAAACAAAAATACGGTGTTGATATTGTAGGTAAAGTATTCGACCGCTTGTCAAATACAACTGAAGGCCGTTTAACATGTATTGACCCAGTAACCATTGCATATCTAAATAGCGGTAACGCTAAAGATGAAGATGCAAGCGAAGAAATTATCAGTGCCATTGCAACGAATCGTAAATCAAGAGCGCATGTACTGAATAATGCCTTTGAACAAAACGAGCACATTCAAATCAATGATGCTGAATTAAAACTTCATGCAAATGGCGACAATCCAGATTCCATGAAAATTAGTTGGGAGTTACGAATCACTGATACATCGACCTACAAAGGGCTACGTGATATTTCTAAATTAGGCAGCATCAATGCAAGTGCAGATGATAGCTTCTTAGATTTGTTAATGTCAGGTAATGATGTTTCTGATAAATTGCAAGAAGCAGAAGCTGACATTGATTATGAAGAATTGCTAAATCAGTCAAATGATTTGCAAAAAGAAGTAACCAAAGTCGAAAAGAAAGATGAACCAATATCTAGTGCAAGTGGCATGGACATTGATTCAGATTTACCCTTCTAAGGCATCTAAACATGATACAAAGGCGCGAAACGAAAGTGAGCGCCGATGTATTTTTCTAGTAGAACAATGTGGGATACTAGAATATATGACTAGACCTTAAAAATTGTTATAACTTTTTTGTATCAAAAACTTATCTTGGAGACACATAATGTCACAAACAGCAAAAGAATTCGGCCTTATTCCACAAAATGAAAAACTAAAAAACTTGTTTGAACAAACAGTGACACTTGAAAAACTAGAAGAGTTACTAAATCCAAACGAAAAATTCCCTATAACATGCATTGTAGCAGTCAGTGCTAATGATTTATTAAAATTTAATTCAGATGAATTAAAGATTGAAATTATATCTAAAGCAAAAATGGAATTAAACAAAGAAACAGACAAGTTAGAATTTAGCGGCTCTTCTAGAGCGAACTTTGAATACAAAGACAATTCAATTGGCTATTCAATAGGATTATATAAATGTGATGATATTGAACATGAAGCTATTATATGTTTCTTGTTATCAGAAACATCTTTTAACTGCGTATTCTTATCTCATTTGATTGAAAAGAATAATATTCCTGCATATATGTATCCTTCCAATTAAAAATAAAGCCTGCATTTAGCGGGCTTTGTATTGTTATAATTTTTTTGAAAAACTATGGGGATAATCATGTCAATAACAATTATTGTTATCGCTTCATTATTCACTGCTTTTGAATTTTTAAGTGTTATTGGCAAAATGAGTAAATCATTGCTAAAAAAAGTTCTAGGCTATGAATACTTGATAGATATTATTATGTCCTTTGGCTTAATGTTGTACTTTGGACTTGTTGGCTCTGTAACTGGCATGATTGTTTCAGCAGTTTCAGGCTTTATATTTAGTGTTGCTTTATATTCAGCAAAACATATTGTTGGATATTCAAAACTTCATAGAGTTCAAGGTACATGGTTCAAATTTCAATGGGTAGATTACCCAGCAGATTGGAACTCAAAAAAAGCTGGAGGATTTATTTCAAAACTATTTAGAGCTACTGGAGAATTTATTACTAATTTCTTTAGTGGCTTTAAATCATCTAAAACGGAGCAACTTAATGCGAATTAAAATATATAAAGCATTTAGCTTTGTCTCTTCACTTGTGGTATTTGCAGTTGTAAAAATTGCAGATGCCGTAGGTGATGCGTTTTATTGGATTAATTCCTTTTTCAAGAGCTTATTTAGTTTATGGGCGTTAATATGGAAGGGATTTGAATTATCAAATTTATTCCAAATTATAGGCTTAAGTTTTGGTGCATTTATAGTTGCAGGAAAAATGGCCAAGGCTGACCTGCTACAAATGTCCGAAAAGAGAAAATTCATCCGCAACCAAAATGTATTATTAGGCACAACTAACACTTATTATGAAACAGCGTTATTTCGTCTAACAAATGCAGCACAACCAACATAGGATATTATCATGCAAAAAAATGTACAATCACAACCAAGCAACATGTCTATGGTTCTATTCCGCAGCGCAGATGGCTCAATTTCTTATTTTAAAATCGGTGTATTAGCAGCAATTGGTGCTTACACATGGTTTTTTAATCCCTGGTTTTTACTAGGCATGTTTGAAATCTTTATTATCTTCTATTTGTTTTATGCCTTCTGGCAAATTATCAAAGGAAGTCAATCAAAATCTTTAACACCTTAATAGGTATTAAATCATGAACAATTTAATCAAATTAGATTCAGCTTATGCCGTATGCTTTTGCAACGGCAATGATGCACAACAAGGTGTCTCTGCAATTAAAGTTATTGCATGGGCCGTAATGTTAGATATTCTAATGCATGCAATGTCTATTGCATTTATGCTGCTAGCAATTAGTTTAGCCATTGTTGCGGTAATGGGAGGGCCAAGTCTTTGGAAAACACAAACACCCAAAGATATTGATGCAGAAGTTGTTTCATAACAAACTGCATCGCAAAGGGAAAGGATTCCCTTTTATTTGTCAAATAATAAAAGCAATAAGTATGACTAGACGTTAACTTATCAGGGGAAATCCTATGTACGCAGCAGTAGCTATTAGCTCGTCAGAAAAATCAATACCTTTATCAATCAATTTATCTAGCTCTTATAGGCAACTTAAAAAGTTCCTTAAGGAGGGTATTTCTGATAATAGTATTATTGAAAACATTCAAGAAGTAGAATTAGAAGGATTTAACTATGAAAAAATTGATTGTATTATTATACAGTCAACAAATGTTAATAAACAAGGTCATCTTCGTTTTAAACATTATATTAAATAACAAAAAATGGCCGAATAAATTGTAAATATTCGGTCATTTAAAACTGTTATAATTTTTTTGACACATAAATAGTGTACGAGGGTCTTTGTTTTTATAATAAACAAAGTCATTTTTATATGCTAAAGACATAATTCATATCTACATAGTCTTAGCAAACATAAGGAAACGCGCAATGTCTAAAGGCTTGTTGTCTATTTTAAATGTTCCAAATATTGATGCAAACTTAACTTCTGATGAAGTGTTAGGTAAACTCATTCCAAAAGGTTTTGAAAGTATTTTTCAAGCTTCTTTAGGAACTAATGGACAAATTGAATTAACGTTCATGGATGCAGAAACTAATGGTGACAAGACTATTGTTATTTCGGAATATTTATATAATCCAGAAAAACATGGTGCTATGATTCCAAAATTTATTTTTCAAATTTCAACTCTAGTTAGCAAAGAAGGAAAAAGACCAGACTATACAAATCAAAATAAGAATTTAATTCTTAATAGCAATCAAGTGTTGTATTTAATTATACATCACAGAGTTACAAAATTAGCCGCGTATAATACTCAATGGATTGGATTATTAAATAAAGATATTAGCAAATTAAAGTCATTTATTGATTTTAATATGCCAAATTCTTTTAATGCCAAACAAAAAGTATTAAATACCTATGTAGTTGTAGATGCTTTTGCAAAAAATAGCAATTCCAAAAATCCTACATGGAAAAAAGTTTTACCATATGACCAGTCAGAAGAATTTCCTTTAGGAGAATTAATTGATAAAAAGGCATCACCAGAAGTTTTAAAGGCGACAATGAGTGATTTAAATATTCATCCAGGTTCTGAATCTATGCTTGAAAAAGCTGGTAAGATTGTAATGAATGAATCTCATACATTGTATAAAGCCCCAGGCTATTACATGGCAAATAAAACAAAAGACAATAAAATTTGTGAGCCTTTTGTTGTAATGCCTTTCCCAGTTAAGCAAAATGTTCCTTCTCGTTTAAAAGGCCATCTTTTAACTGATTGTTTTAAAGTTGTTGAACCAATTTTAAATCCAGTTTATGACCAAGATTATGTCAAAGTTGACGATGAAATCAAAGTAAAAGATGAATGCTTATTAGGGGCTATTATTGTTTTCCATGATATTGAAGTTGAAAGCGGAAGATTTGTTTTTGGCGAAATTGAACAAAATATCAAATTAGCAAAAAGACAAATTTTTAAAAAACAAACAGTTCATCAACAATTTTCAAATATTGTTTGTGAAGTAGGTACAACTGCTTACAATGGAAAATTAATTTTAGGAACAGACCTAAATGACGATGTAGTTTTAATAGACAATGTTATTGATGCTAAAGTAACTGCAATTATTAAAGATGAAGGTCACCAATCTGCAAAAATTGTAGTAGAAACCATCATTGAAGCAGGAAACTCTCGCATTATTAATCCTTATGGCTTAAAAGGTTTTACAAAGACAAAACCATATTTAGGCTATATTACTTTGCCAAATGGAGAAAAAAGAGAGGTAGATTTAATCACAGGCATGAATGGTGTTAAGGGTAAAAATAACACTATTGCTGCGGCAAGAGCAGCTTTAGCATTCAAAGAAGGCTTTTATGAAAACAACTTAAATTATTTAAGAAGTTTAAATTTAGCGGAAATGAATGCTGCTGCAGAAAAAATTCAACGTCTTGAATATACTGACCAATACGGTAACAAGAAGTTAGTTTGGGCTGGATACGTTGAGTATTACATCACAGAAATTGGCAAAATGTATTCTAAGTACAAACCTCAAAATTTTATGTTTGAGGTTGGTAAATATTTAGAAATGCAAACTGACAAAAGTTTGTTTAATTTTATTTGGAAAGATTGTATTGATTTCAAAATGAAAGAAATTGCAATTGAACTGCATAAAATTTTAACAGATAATAATGGATTTTTTGCAGCCAAAGAAAATTTACCAGTTTACACTCCTAGTGAATTGCCAAATTTGTTTAAATCTTCTGATTTAATTTTATCTTCTCAAAGCAGATGGGATAATGACTCAAAGCTTTTTGATGAAGAATTTAATAAAGGTTTTTATATAGACCTTAGAAAATTAGAATTTTTAGACAAAAACAACGTAAGACAAAAAGGCCCAATGATTCGGATGCCAAGTGCAAAAACTTTAAATGGTATTAAAGGTCAATTGCAAAATGGTTCATTTATTTATCCAAAACTAATTGTTGCAACCTCCAGAATTTTACAGCATTTATGCATTAAAGATGCTGGTGGAAGATACAATCCAGGTTATGTTTGGAATTTAAGTGGCAAAAAACACGCTCTTCAGGCTTATTTAGAAGAATGTACTGGTATGCTTTACTCTAATGATGAAAAGAGTATGACATACGCTCAGTCTTTGATTAAGCCAAAAATGATGGGTATCAACATGAAACAGGTTACTGATTATTTAGTGCCTTGGAATGTTGTAGTAATTTTTGATGATAAAAAATATCACGAAATTGAAGCACATATTGCGTCTGAAGACTTTGAAAATAAACATTTAGGTGCTTTATCTTTGTTTGGCAAGGAGATTTATGGTTTAGCTATTAGAAACCCCGCTTTGTGGAAAACCCAACTTGCAAAAGTTAAAATATGGAACAAGGACAAATTCTTTACTTATTTAAGGGAATGTGGATATGACCCTCACATGCACATTTCTCCAGAATATTGCAAAGACTGTATTGTTATTTCAACGTATTTAGCTTTAATTCAGCATAGTGATGTTGATTAATAAATGAAATTGTCTTGATGCTTGATTTATTTTTATTGTTATTTATAATATTTTTACACTGCGATTTTTCGCTATTATGTATAAGTATTAATATTAACAATGAATCAAACAGAATTTTTAAAAGAATCAAGAGCAAAATATAATGATAAATTTGATTATTCAAGTTTTATTTATATAAACTCTCAGACAAAAGGAACAATAACATGTAATGTTCATAATTTTGAATTTCAACAAACACCTTATCGTCATTTAAATGGCAAGGGCGGTTGTTTAAAATGTCAATATGAATCTAATAGAAGCAAGAGAAGTAGCTCCTTACAAGAGTTTACTTTGAAAGCAAAATTAATTCATGGAGATAAATATGATTATTCAAAGTTTATATATGTTAGCAATAAAACTAAAGGAATCATAAAATGCAATATTTGTGAAAACGAATGGGAAGCACGACCAGATACTCACTTGTTTAACAAGTCTGGTTGTCCAATTTGTAATAAAGCACAAATATACACAAAGCAATACTATATTGCTAAAGGTATCGAAAATCACAAAGCATATTTATATATAGCTGTTTTTTCCTCTGAACATGAACAATTTGTAAAAATTGGTATTACTAAACATGAAAATGTAAGGTATAGATTTAGAGGATGTAGCTTGTATAATATAAAAATTGTGACATCTTATGAAACTGATTTTTTTAATGCTTATGACATTGAACAAATGTTGCTGCAAAAGTATTGTAAACATTCATATGTGCCATTAGAA
>CALFYC010000232.1 GCA_937952895.1 uncultured Neisseriaceae bacterium | reverse complement strand
GTAGTTTAGTTGAATTTACCCGTGATCAAGCTAAAGCAATTATTGAAGAATATGGTGGAAAAGTAAGTTCTAGTGTATCTAAAAAAACAAGTTATGTTATAGCCGGATCTGATGCAGGTTCAAAACTTGAGAAGGCGACTACTTTGAATGTTCCAGTTATTAGTGAAGATGAGTTTAAACAAATATTAGCCAAAGATTATTATGATAAAGCTTGAAGAGCATTGTTATATTTATTTACATGGTTTTGCATCAAGCCCAAATTCAGTAAAAGCTAAATGGGTGAAATCCAAGATAAATGAATTAGGTCATGACTTAATTGTTCCAGATTTAAATCAAAATGATTTCGCAAATTTAACTTTAACACGACAAATTCATTATATTACTCAAATCATAGATAGACAAAAATTTCCAATTACACTATTTGGTTCAAGTATGGGAGGATTAATAGCAACAATTCTTGCTGAAAAATTTTCTCAAATAGTAAAAACAGTTTTGCTAGCTCCAGCTTTTCAAATGCCTAATTTATGGAATAAAATGCTTAACCCAGAAATATTAATGAATTGGCAGAAAAATGATCAACTAAAAGTATTTCATTACGGTGAGAATAAAGAGTTATCTTTAAATTATTCGTTTATTCAGGATTTATATCGATATGAGACAGCTAATTTTAAGCGCCAATTACCTAGTTTAATTCTTCATGGAATACATGATGATATAGTGCCAATTAAATATAGTCAAGATTATTTAAATATAAATTCTAAAGCCAAATTAATTGAACTTAATGATGATCATAGTCTGGAGGTGGGAATTCAGCAAGCATGGTTTGAAGTAACCAATTTTTGTAGTATGGCATTTTAATTCGTTGATAATTCAATAGTTTTAAACATTGTTTTATGGTCTTCTAAGAGATAAGCTTCCAAAAATTTGATAGTTTATTGGTCTCATTATCAAGCACTTTCATTGGTATATGAATTAATCCAAACTGGAGCCTCACGATCAATTCTGGAGTTATCTCCAAGTTGTCCCCTTGTCATTTTTACCCTAACTGTTTTATAGAGAGCAAGCTAAAATATACTATGAAAACAATGCCATACAAATCCCATCTTATATGAAAGTGAAATTAGATTGTAAGCATATTAAGATTTAGGTATTTAAGATTAACTATCTAATATTTAAATAAATATACCATTTTTGTTAGGAATATGAATGATTTTCTAGCTTAAATGGAGATTTTTTTGCTTTGGACATTTAGTTAAAAAGTGAAAGCTAGGATTTTATTAAAGTTTTTGCATATTGGCGTGTATTATTATCAATTTCGATTATTTCTTCAATTGTTGTGAAATCTAAATTACCTAATTTATTTAAGGATTTTTCAACAATTTGGTTAATCCCATAAAAGTCAATTTGGCGTTTAAGAAAAGCTTCAACAGCTATTTCATTGGCAGCATTTAATACGGCAGTTGCCGCCCCACCTATGGTTAAGGCATCAAATGCTAATTGTAAACATGGGAATCTTGCTAGATCTGGTTTTTCAAAAGTTAGATTATTAGATGTAAGAAAATCTACTCTTGAACTCCCAGATACAATACGTTTAGGATAACCTAAAGCATATGCAATTGGGGTTTTCATATCTGGAGTTCCTAGTTGTGACAAAATTGAGCCATCTAAAAATTCTACCATTGAGTGAATTACACTTTGTGGGTGAATAATGATATGAATTTGATTACTAGGTAAGCCAAATAGCCAGTGTGCTTCAATTAATTCAAGACCTTTATTCATGAGCGTGCTACTATCGACAGAAATCTTTTTACCCATTGACCAATTAGGGTGCTTAATAGCATTTTCGGGTGTAACATTAGTAATTTCATCTTTGGATAGAGTGCGAAATGGTCCACCTGATGCAGTCAATATGATTTTATCCACTGGGGCTTTATAACCACAAATATAATCATGAGGAAGACATTGAAAAATTGCACTATGCTCACTATCAACTGGAATTAGTTGGGCTTTTGGATTATGAAGTAATGCATCAATCATTAATTTTCCACTAGTTATTAATGATTCTTTATTTGCTAGTAATACTTTTTTTGATGCTTTAATTGAAGCAAGAGTTGGGAGTAAACCGCTACTGCCTACAATTCCGGACATAACAATATCAACATTAGGCAATGTTGCAACCTTAGTTAAATCTTCAGATTTACTTAATACTACAGTATTTAAACCATGTAATTCTAATTTATGTTTAAATGTTGCTACTGCACTTTCATCTAATAAAACAGCATAATCCGGCTTAAATTCAACACATTGAGTGAAAAGTTTATCCACTTGTGAATTTGCTGTAAGAGCAACTACTTTATATTCATGTGGATTTAAGCGTAACACATCTAAAGTACTACAGCCGATACTACCTGTTGAACCTAAAATAGTTACGTTATACATTAAATAAGACCTTCAATAATAGCAAAAGCTATGGTAATTACAGCAATTAAACTATCGATTCGATCAAAAATTCCTCCGTGACCTGGAAGAATCTTACTGCTATCTTTACTATTTGATACACGCTTAATCCACGATTCAAATAAATCACCTAAAATACTAAATGTAGTTAAAATTAAACCAAAAGTGAATACTGCTGGATAGTCATGAAGATAGAAGGTTAGTTTAAAAAATTTTAATGTAAAAAGATAAATAATAACGCATATAAATCCACCTAAAACTCCTTCTATCGTCTTTCCTGGGCTAATACTTGGAGCTAATTTATTCTTGCCTAAAGATTTACCAATAAAGTATGCTCCAGTATCAGCAACCCAGGCAACCGCCATAATGCTAATTAATTGGATAGGTCCTAATAATTCATTTAAAGTAATAAAAGCTTCAAATGCTGGAATAAAGAGTAAGAGACTTAATATGACAATAATTAATTTATTAAAATTTTTTGGTTGTTTAATTAGCAAAGCAGGGACAATAATACACCAATTGATAATTGCGATAATTTGAATTGGGTGTTGTAAATCAAAGTTGATAAAATAACAAGCACAAGCACAAGCAATAGCTAGTAATATACCTAAAATTTTCTGGGTTAAAGAAAATTTATACATAGAAAACATCTCATGAATTGCCATCAAGAACAATAATAATACAATAACTACCGAGAATATTTTAGGTAGAGCTAACATACAAAATAGAGTGAATAGGAATAGCACCAATGCGGTTGCAACTCTTTGTATTAACATTATTTATTTTCCTTGAATTTGTTCAGATATCATGCCAAACCTGCGTTCTCGTGTATTAAACCACTGAATTGCCTCATCTAAAGCATGTTTATCGAATTCCGGCCATAATAAATCAGTAAAATAACATTCACTATATGCAATTTGCCAGAGCATAAAATTGCTAATTCTTTTTTCACCACTAGTGCGGATAAAAAGTTCTGGGTCAGGGGATGGATAAGATAATAAATATTTTTTAAAATCATCTTCAGTAATTTCTTTTTGTGGATTATCTACAATAATTCGATTAACTGCTTGAGTAATATCGTATGTCCCACTGTAATCAAAAGCGATATTTAAGTTTACACCAATATTATTTTGGGTTAATTCTTCAATATTTAAGATTTGAGTTTGGATATGCTTATCAATTCTAGTCTTATCACCAATGAATCTAATTTTTACGCCTTTATCATGTAATGCATAAAATTCTTTATTAAGTTGATCGGATAACAATTTCATTAAAAATGAAACTTCTTCTGCAGGACGACGCCAATTTTCGCGCCCAAATGCAAATAACGTAAGATGTTGAACACCAATTAAAGCACAATGTTCAATAATTTCTTTTACGCGTTTAACACCTCTTAAATGTCCGGCAACTCGTGGTAAATGTCGCTTTTTTGCCCAACGGCCATTACCATCCATTATTATTGCAATATGCTGTGGAATGTTCACGACAGACCTTTAATAAAGTTAAACTGTTAGTAATTCTTTTTCTTTTTCACTAGATACTTTATCAATCTCAATAATAAATTTATCTGTGATTTTTTGTACGTCATCTTGTCCACGTTTTTCATCATCTTCGCTGATAAGTTTATCTTTCAATTGCTGTTTCAATTCATTATTAGCATCACGACGAATATTACGAATAGAGATTTTGGCATCTTCTCCTTCAGATTTTACTACTTTGATTAACTCACGTCTACGTTCTTCAGTAAGTGGGGGTAGTGGAACTCGGATTAATGAACCGCTAGGTGATGGGTTTAGGCCTAAATCTGATTCACGAATCGCTTTTTCAATTGTGCCAACCATTTTTGCTTCCCAAGCTTGTACTGTAATGGTTCTTACATCTGATACACTAATTGTTGCAACTTGAGAAATTGGCATCATTGCACCATAATAGTCAACTTGTATATGATCAAGTAACCCAGCATGAGCTCTACCAGTTCTAATTTTAGATAAATTATGCTTATAATTATCTAATGATTTTTGCATTTTAATTTCTACTTGTTGCTTTATACTCATATATTACCTTAAATAAAATATTAAATTGAAAGTTTAAATTCGTCTATATTGTTTTAATGCTATATCTTTTTCACGTTTTAATTCGCGTTCACGCTCGGATGCGCGCTTATCATGTAATTGTTTACCTTTTGCAATTGCTAGTTCTGTTTTAATGATTCCATTTTTGAAATGCAGATTTAAGACAATTAGTGTATATCCTTTTTGATCTACTTTTCCAACTAAACGATCAATTTCCTTTCGGCTAAGTAGTAATTTTTTAATTCTTGAAGCCTCCGGGGTTATATGCGAGCTAGCATTTATTAATGGAGTCACATTACATCCAAGTAGCCAAACTTCACCATCTTTGATTTTTACATAACTGTCTTTTAATTGAACATGTCCACTTCGAATAGCTTTAACTTCCCATCCCATAAGAACAATACCTGTTTCAATTTTATTTTCAATAAAATATTCATGTAAAGCCTTGCGGTTAGATGCTATAATCATTTTATTAAAATTGCCTATTGATAATTAATAGCATTATTCTAGCATAATTGTGTTGAATATATTATTTTTGTACAAACTGCAAATTTTTGATAAAATAAGGTCTACATTAAATTTATAAAGTGCTATATGTTGTTAAAATCTAAAGAAAATTTAACTTTTCAAAATATTATCTTAACTCTACAGAATTATTGGGCAAATATTGGTTGTGTAATTTTACAGCCATTTGATAAAGAAATGGGTGCTGGAACTTCTCATACCGGGACTTTTTTAAAAAGTATTGGCCCAGAGCCATGGTTTTCAGTATATGTGCAACCATCACGTAGACCAAAAGATGGGCGCTATGGTGATAGTCCAAACCGATTACAACATTTTTACCAATTGCAGGTTTCATTAAAACCATCACCCCAAAATATTCAAGAGTTGTATTTAAACTCATTAACTCAGATTGGCATTGATTTGAATAAGCATGATGTCCGCTTTGTTGAAGATAATTGGGAAAATCCTACTCTTGGGGCTTGGGGTTTGGGTTGGGAAGTCTGGCTAGATGGAATGGAAATTACTCAATTTACTTATTTTCAACAGGTTGGGGGGGTAGATTGTAATCCAGTTCTTGGCGAAATTACATATGGTTTAGAACGTTTGGCAATGTATTTACAAGATGTTGACAATGTTTATGATGTGATATGGACCAAAACTTTAGATGGCAAAATTGTGAAATATGGTGATGTCTTCCACCAAAATGAAGTTGAACAATCAAAGTATAATTTTGAATTTAGTAATACCAAGTTATTATTTGAAGCTTTTGCTAATTATGAGTCTGAAGCTGGACGTTTATTAGAAAATAACTTAGTGTTACCCGGCTATGAGATGATATTAGCTGCAGCACATAGTTTTAATTTATTAGATGCCAGAAATGCAATCTCAGTTACTGAGCGGGCCAGTTACATTGGTAGAATTCGTACACTATCCAAACAAGTAGCAGAACGCTATTATGCATCGCGAGAGGCTTTAGGATTTCCACTACTTAAGGAGTAGTACTATGAAATGTATATTCTGTAACTTTGAAGATACGCAAGTGATTGATACGCGAATTAGTGAGGATAAACTTACAATTAAACGAAGGCGTAAATGTTCTAATTGTGATAAACGTTTCAATACTTTGGAAAGTATTGAACTACAAATGCCAACTGTGGTTAAAGCTATTGGAATTCGTGAAGAGTTTAAAGAAGAGAAAATTCGTAGTAGTTTTATTAAAGCTTTGCATAAGCGTCCTGTATCTGCTATTTTAGTTGATGAAGCAATTGATGCTGTTAGACAAAAAATTCTAGGTTTGGGAGAGCGTGAAATCCATAGTAGAATGATTGGTGATATGGTAATGCAGGAGTTAGCCAAATTAGACAAAGTGGCATATATTCGCTTTGCTTCAATTTATAGAAGCTTTAAGGATGTAACTGATTTTAGTGAGATTATTGAACAGGTAGCAAACACCGATAATATGTAGTTAATAAGTAGCTTTAGAAAGAAGAGTAATGTTAAATATAATTCAAAAGACCTATACCTTTGATGATGTTTTATTGGTTCCTGGGTATTCAAAAGTATTACCTAAAGATGTTAGTATTAAAACTAAATTGACTAAGAATTTAACATTAAATATTCCATTAATATCAGCACCGATGGATACAGTTACTGAATTTAGAATGGCAATTGCTTTAGCCCAAGAAGGTGGAATTGGAATTATTCATAAAAATATGACACCAAAAACTCAGGCTAACTTGGTTTCTATTGTAAAGCGTCATGAATCTGGGATTGTAAAAGACCCAATTAGTGTTGACCCAAATATTACTGTGCGTGAGCTACTTGAAATTAAGCGAAAGCGTAAAATTTCAGGAGTTCCGGTTATTGATAATGGCAAATTAGTTGGAATTATTACTAATCGAGATATTCGTTTTGAAGAAAATTTGGATCAACCAATAAAAAACATTATGACGCAAAAGGATAGATTGGTTACTATTCCAGAAGGAAGTTCAATTGATCATGCGCGTGAATTAATGCATAAAAATAAAATTGAACGAGTATTATTAGTAAATGATAAATTTGAGCTAAGGGGTTTAATTACTGTTAAAGATTTAACTAAAAATATTATTTTTCCAAATGCGAACAAAGATGAATATGGTCAGTTACGAGTTGGTGCAGCTGTTGGTGTTGCTGGGGACACAAAAGAGCGGGTAAAGCTTTTAGCAGAAGCGAATGTGGATGTGATTATAGTTGATACGGCACATGGTCATTCACATGGAGTTATTGAAAGAGTTCGATGGGTTAAACAAAATTATCCACATATAGATGTAATTGCTGGAAATATTGTAACAGCTGAAGCTGCTCAGGCTTTAATTGAAGCTGGTGCTGATGCAGTAAAAGTAGGAATTGGTCCTGGTTCAATTTGTACTACAAGAATTGTAGCCGGAGTTGGTGTTGCTCAATTAAGTGCGATTAATAATGTGGCACAACATTTAATCGGTTCCGGAATTCCCGTAATTGCGGATGGTGGGATTAGATTTTCAGGTGATGTGGCTAAAGCTATCGCAGCTGGGGCATCTTCAGTTATGTTAGGTAGTATGTTTGCAGGAACTGATGAGTCGCCAGGAGAAATTGAACTATATCATGGGCGAAGTTATAAATCATATCGTGGTATGGGTTCGTTAGGTGCTATGAGTAAAGGTTCAGCAGATCGTTATTTTCAAGATTTAGATAATGATGCAAATAAATTAGTTCCAGAAGGTATTGAAGGACGAGTTCCATTTAAAGGCTCATTATCAAGTGTTGTGCATCAGTTGCTGGGTGGTTTAAGATCTGCTATGGGATATATGGGGACTAATTCAGTGGATGAGATGCATAATAATGCCCAGTTTGTTGAGATTACCGCTTCAGGAATTAAAGAGTCGCATGTTCATGATGTGCAAATTACTAAAGAAGCTCCTAATTATAATATTGGTTAAGCATAATTTTTAATATCTGAGAATGTGGTAATATGACTAAGTTTGCTTATGTAATAAGGCATGTTGCTTTTGAAGATTTAGGTTCATGGCAAGAAGTTATTGGTAAAAATTTTATAATCAGATATTTTGATGCAGGATATAATGATTTAAGTGTAATTGATAAGGATGAGCCTGATTTACTTATTATATTAGGTGGACCTATTGGAGTTTATGATGAAGCAGATTATCCATTTTTAATTACAGAGAAATTAATTATTAAAAAGCGTATAACAAATAAATTACCGACTCTTGGTGTTTGTTTAGGGGCGCAACTTATTGCATCAGCTATGGGAGCGCGCGTATATAAAGGACATATCAAAGAAATTGGGTGGTCAAGTTTAAAATTTTTCCATAATTATCAAAGTGCCTATTTTAAACATTTAGCTGATACTAAAGTATTACACTGGCATGGTGATACTTTTGAGTTACCCAATAATGCGATTTTGCATGCCTCTAGTTCTTTATATCCTAATCAAGCTTTTACTATTAATAATCATGTTTTGGCAATACAGTTTCATCCAGAAATTACTGAACTTGGGATGGAGAGATGGTTTATTGGTCATAGTTCAGAAATTTTGCATAATCAGATTAATTTGAAAGAATTAAGAAATGATACGAAGAAATATGCATCACAATTAGCAAAAAAATCTCAACTATTTCTTGAAGCTTGGATTAATACTTTCAAATAGATTTATCATAATTAGTGTAAATATCCATAGCAATGATTCAAAGATTTCTATAACTTTAAATGTATCTGGTTAAATTTATTTGTTTTGGTCTATTCAAACTATTTGCAAGGATAATTGATATTTTCAAATGTTATTCTTGATATTTATTAAAGTTTTCTGCAAATTTCATAAATAAATTAGATTTTTATTAAAAATATGTTGAGAATGAGTCTCATTATCGTTTATAATAAGTACTTTATTAAAACATTAAAAAGGAAAAATATGAAAAAACTAATAAAAATTACTCAATTATGCATATGGGGCGGATTAATACTGAATATTCCATTAAGTAGCTATGCGACATGTGAAGGTAGGGCAATTACGAATAACTCTAGTGATTCTTGGACAATTTCGTTTGATAATGAAGATAAAAATCTTATGCCACCTGGAGATGGGCCATTTTATGGAGATGGAAATGTTTACTTTACAAATGCGAAATCTTGTTCAGAGGCAAAGAATGGTCCATGTGTAATTAATGCTGGAGATCCAGCTTTGATGATAGACTATACAACACATGCTAGACTTTCGCAAGGAATTATTAAATTACATTCAATAAAAGGTGATTTAGAGTATAAGTATACAAACTATATTTCAAGGTATGATATTTCGGAATGTCCAAAAGTTTATTTTTATCAAGGAGATTCAGATCTTGCAAAAAGCATTAGTTTTGATGATGGTAGCATAAAGTTTTCAAATCCGTGATTTTGAATTAGGGAAATTAAAAAAGGTGCCATTTGGCACCTTTTGCTTATTGAAGTTTAATTTCAACATCAACACCAGCAGGTAGATCAAGTTTCATAAGAGCGTCAATTGTTCTATCTGAAGGTTCAATAATTTCCATTAATCTTAAATGTGTTCTAATTTCCAGTTGATCACGTGAGGCTTTATTCACATGAGGAGAGCGCAGAATATCAAAACGTTCTTTTTTAGTTGGTAAAGGAATTGGGCCTTTTACCATTGCTCCAGTCCGTTTTGCTGTTTCAACGATTTCTTCAGCTGATTTATCAATAAGGACATGGTCATATCCTTTTAAGCGAATACGAATATTTTGTTTTTGCATAATATGCTATTTCCTTTAAAATAAATCTTTAAGCTAATATCTTAGAGATAACGCCAGCCCCTACAGTTCTACCACCTTCACGGATAGCAAAACGTAAACTTTCTTCCATAGCGATAGGAGCGATTAATTCTACATTAATACGCACATTATCACCCGGCATAACCATTTCAACACCAGCAGGTAATGTAACAGCTCCAGTTACGTCAGTTGTTCTAAAATAGAACTGTGGACGATAGTTACTGAAAAATGGTGTATGACGACCACCTTCATCTTTAGACAATACATAAATTTCTGCTTCAAACTTAGTATGTGGAGTAATAGAACCTGGCTTCGCTAATACTTGACCACGTTCAACGTCTTCACGTTTAGTTCCACGTAATAATAAACCTAAATTATCTCCGGCTTGACCTTGATCTAATAATTTTCTGAACATTTCAACGCCAGTGCAAGTAGTTTTTTGAGTTGCTTTTAAACCAACAATTTCAATTTCTTCACCAACTTTGATAATTCCACGTTCTACTCGTCCTGTTACTACTGTTCCACGACCTGAAATTGAGAATACATCTTCAACCGGCATTAAGAATGAACCATCGATAGCACGCTCTGGTAATGGAATATATGAATCTAATGCAGCTGCAAGATTAAATATTGCAGGTTCACCTAGAGGACCAGAATCACCTTCTAAAGCTTTTAGAGCTGAACCACGAATAATTGGTGTATCATCACCAGGGAAGTCATACTTACTTAATAATTCTCTAACTTCCATTTCTACTAGCTCTAATAATTCTTCATCATCAACCATATCGCATTTATTTAAAAATACTACGATATATGGAACACCTACTTGGTGAGCCAATAAGATATGTTCACGAGTTTGTGGCATTGGACCATCAGATGCGGCAACAACTAGGATTGCTCCATCCATTTGAGCAGCTCCAGTAATCATGTTTTTGATATAGTCAGCATGTCCTGGACAATCAACGTGGGCATAGTGACGAGTTTCAGTTTCATATTCTACGTGAGCGGTATTAATTGTAATACCACGTGCTTTTTCTTCAGGGGCGCTATCAATTTGATCATAACCTTTAGCTTCGCCACCAAATTTTTTCGATAGAATAGTTGTAATTGCCGCTGTTAACGTGGTTTTACCGTGATCCACGTGACCAATTGTTCCTACATTCACATGCGGTTTATTACGTTCAAACTTTCCTTTTGACATATCAATTGCTCCTAAAAAAGGTGAAAATTTTACAAGCCCAGTGGTGCCCAAGACCGGACTTGAACCGGCGACCTCTCCCTTACCAAGGGAGTGCTCTACCGACTGAGCTACCTGGGCTCTGTATTTAAATATTCTAAAATGGAGCGGGAGAAGGGAATCGAACCCTCATCTTAAGCTTGGAAGGCTTCAGCTTTACCACTAAGCTACTCCCGCAATAATCATAAATTCTATAAATCAGTTACTTAAAGCACTTTATTAAATTCTACATTTCTCTCCAAGTGGTGGAGAGGGCAGGATTCGAACCTGCGAAGGTAGAACCGCCGGATTTACAGTCCGGACCCGTTGGCCGCTTGGGTAACCTCTCCATTAAGCAAGTAGAGAGGCGAATTTTAGCAAAATTTAAGGTAATGTGTCAACTTAAATTTAATCTTCTTGCTAAATATGCAAAAAAAAGTATAAATCATATAAAGAATTTAATCTTTTAAAACAAGACTTGAATAGAGAGATCAACCTTTGAATTACATATCGTTTACTAAAAATAGAAAATTTATTTTTAGATCAGTAATTATGTTCCATACAAATTAGATCGGAAGAGCACACGTCTGAAC
>CALFYC010000231.1 GCA_937952895.1 uncultured Neisseriaceae bacterium | reverse complement strand
TCAGAAATCTATATTCTATTATCAAAGGATTATCATTCAAACTGAGACACTACTTATATTTGATATAGTTTGAGGTATAATTAAAAGATAAAGTATAATAATGACATTTGCTATTTAAACTTAACTTATTTTGTACTTAATATAATTATAAAATATAAATGTGCATATAGAAAGCATTAGAAAGGTTCACAATGAAAAAAAAGTTTTTTTTGATTTTATCTATACTATTGATTAGCTTGGCTTATGCAGATAGTAGTGCACCAATTACTAGCGCTCGTGGTAATTTAACTGTTAATATTAGTGGAATTGTGGGTGATCAAGGAGTGATTAGATTTGCATTATTTAATAGCAAAGAAAGTTATGATTATTCAGATAAATATAATGTAATGCCGCCTTTTTATAAAACTACAACTAATCAAATAAGCAGTGATGGGACAGCTACAATTGTAGTTCAAAATATTCCGTATGGGGAATATGCATTCAAATTGTTTCATGATAAAGATAATTCGGGTAAATTACCAGAGACGTGGTCTGGAACCCCTAAAGAAGAAGTTGGATTTTCCAATAATGCTGATGCAAAAAATGGCAAACCGCGTTATTTTCAAGTTAAATTTAAGTTTGATGCAAACCATACTGTGCAAGATATTAAAATGCAATCATTTAAATAATATGGTTTGGTAAATCCTCTTATGCAAGAAGCAATTTTGGACATTATTTTGAAATTAAAAGTCATAAGATTGCTCATGAAATCGATTATGAAATGATTTATGTTCTGAGTTAATATTTTTTAGAGAAATTTTATGTCAATTTTTAAAGATAATAAAGGTCAGGGCCAGGATGTGGTATTAATTCATGGTTGGGGATGCAATCGTAGAGAAATGGCTCCAATTGCTGATTTATTAGCTAAGCGTTACCATGTTACTAATATTGATTTGCCTGGAGTTGGTTCTAGTGATTGGGATCCTAATACTAATAGTATTTATGATGTTGCCAAACAGATAGCTCCAGAATTACCTAAAAATGCAATCTATATAGGATGGTCATTTGGTGGGTTAGTTGCTATGGCATTAGCTATAGCCTATCCTGAGAGAGTTAAACATTTTATTGGAATTGGTACAAATCCCAGATTTATTGAAGATGATAATTGGATTGGATTTCCAAAACCAGGGTTTCAGGCGGGTTTTGAAATCATTAAAGAAAAAGGATTGAAGTCGTTATTAAGGGAGGATTATGCAATAGAGTTTACAACGGTAAATACAGATCCATCTAATGATTTAATCCAAAATCTTGAACATTGTGCAGAAATTCCACAGCATATTTTGTTTAAAGGAATTGAAATTGTTGATTCAACAGATTTAAGAAAAGAGTTTGTACATATCAAATGCCCAATGGATTTTATTATGGGGAGTGCTGATATTAAAGCTCCACTAGAATCATTAAAACAAGCAGTAGCTCTAAATCCTAAAATGAAAATCCATACGGTAGATAATGCTAAACACATGCCATTTTGGACTCATCCGAAAGAATTTAATCAAATACTGGAAACTATTTGGTAAGAGTATTTGATAAGCGACTAAGATTTGCTATTATTGATTTAGATAGTGTAACTAAAGTTGATACAGGAACATATGTTAAAAAATATTATTTTTGATCTGGGAAATGTTTGTATCGAATGGGATCCTGATCGAGTATATGATAAATACTTTGTTAATTCTGATTTGAAAGAAGAATTTTATTTAGTAACTCAAATAAAACAATTAAATATAAAATTTGATTTAGGACTACCATTTGCTACAGGGCTTGACGAGTTATCATTAAAATTTCCCCAATATAAAGAACCAATTTGGATGTGGAAAAATAGTTGGCAATATATGTTAGGTAATGAAATTACAGGAACATTTATTTTATTGGAAGAATTAAAAGCTAAGGGGCATAATATATACGCACTTACAAATTGGGCAGATGAAACATTTAAATATGCAGAAAGTAATTTTAGCTGGTTAAATAAATTTATTGATATAGTTGTATCTGGTCGTGAGAATTTAATTAAGCCAGATCCACGAATATACCAATTATTATTAACAAGGAATAATTTATTAGCAAATGAAAGTGTTCGTATCATGATTCCCTCCATATTGTCTGACGACTGACATTCTCATATTTTACCATGAAAAGGTTGAAATATCAATGTATCATAATGGGCTAAGACCATCATAA
>CALFYC010000230.1 GCA_937952895.1 uncultured Neisseriaceae bacterium | reverse complement strand
TCAATTTTATATCCAGTAGGCAACTTATATCCATCGATAATTGATTGAATTTTACTAAATATTGCTTGGTTATCACTTCCATCCACGTTACCCGTAATTGTGATTTTTCGTTGTAAATCTATATGATCTAATTCACGTGGTGAAAATCCAGCATTTGCTTTAGCAATTACAGATAATGAGACCATTTTAGGTGAATCATTGGTGTTTGTTTGATTAGTGCTAGGCACTTTTAATAGATCTAATACTCCAGAGCCCCTCTCATCTTCAGGTATTTGGATTACAACATCATAGTTTTGCCCATTTTGGGGATTTTCCCAAGTGCTAATTTTATTACCAGCAAATAGAGTTGATAGTGCTTCACCTACATCAGATAAATTTACGCCTAAATTACTTGCAATATCACGCTCAACATTTACAGATAAAGCCGGATTTGCTTGTTGAAAGCTGTTTTCTAAGTCAGTAATACCATGAATTTTAGCAAATTGAGAGGTTAATTTATCAGCAATCTCTTTTAATACATTAATATTATCGCCTTTAATATCAACATTAATTGGTTTGACATCACCGCCAGCTCCTCCCAACGGCATTACCGTTTGTACTTCGATTCCACCTACATTACTTAATAAGGTCCTGGTTTCATCCATAATTTTATCTTGATTTTTATGGCGTTTTTGTTTATTACCAATATCAATAGTTAAGCTTGCATTATTAGTTCCATCCCCAAAATTTTTATTAATTCCACTTGATATACTAATAATCTCTGGAATATTTTTGCGTAAAATTTTATCAACTTGTTCAACCTTGGTTTGAGTATAATCAATATTCGAACCAATTGCAGTTTTAAAACTTACTAAATAACGCCCTTTATCAACCTTAGGAATAAATTCTCCGCCAATTAGAGGAACTAGCATAAAACTACCAATTAGTATGCCTAAAGCAACAATTAAAGTGGTTTTTTTATAATTTAATGAAGTGCGAATGAGTTTTTCATAAAGAATAGTTAATTGATCAAATTTTACTTCAAATGCATCAAGAGCTTTACCAAGAATAGAATGTTTAAGCCACCCTCCATCTTTCGGCTCATGCCAAATACTCGATAACATTGGATCAAGGGTAAAACTAATTAATAATGAAATTAAAACAGCAACGGTTACAGTTACTCCAAATTGAAAGAAAAATTTACCGATAATTCCTTGCATAAAGCCAACAGGTAGAAATACTGCAACCAAAGTTAGGGTTGTTGCAAGAACTGCTAAACCAATTTCATTGGTTCCATCAAGAGCTGCATTATAGTGATCTTTACCTAAATGTAAATGCCTAACAATATTTTCCCGAACAACAATGGCATCATCAATTAATAAGCCAACAGATAACGATAGAGCAAGTAATGACATCATGTTTAGGGTAAAACCGCATATATCAATTGCAAATAAAGTTCCAATTAATGAGATTGGTAAAGTTAATCCAGTAATCACAGTAGAACGCCAAGATTTTAAAAAGATAAAGACAATTATTACAGTTAAAATTGCACCTTCAACAATAGTTTCTTCAACATTTTTAAGTGATGATTTTATTGAAGTAGATTGATCATAGCTAATTGAAATATTGATCCCAACGGGTTTAATGTTATTTAATTGATCAAGCATTTTATAAATTCCAGTTGCAACATCAACGACATTGGCTTTATCTGCAGGTCTGATATCTAATCCTACAGCAGGTTCGCCATCAACTAAAGTTAAACTATTATATTCATCTTGACCGTCAGTAACAACTGCAATATCGGATAACTTAATTGGAACATTGTTTCGATAAGCAACTACAATATTTGCAAAATCTGCTACATTTTTAAGTTTACCATTCAACCTTACACTTATATTTTTATCAATGGTTTTAATATTACCAGCAGGATAACTATTATTTGATGCTTTAATTGCATTATTAACTTGGGTAATTGATAAACCTAATGATTGTAATTTATATGGTTCAACATTTATTCTAACCTGACGATCAACTCCACCAATTACTTTTACATCACCAACCCCTTGAACGGTTTGTAATTTCTTTTTGGCAACTTGGTTTATCCAATCGGTAATATCACGTAGTGACATTGAGTTGGAAGCAAATGCTAATGAAATAATAGGGTTATCTCTTGGGTTTACTGTTGTTACAACAGGGACGTCGATTTCTTTTCTAAATAGGGCGGATGTTGCTGAAACTTTGTCACGTGCATTTTGTAGGGCAACTTCAGGATCTACCTCTAAATTAAATTCGGCAACAACAACAGATTGTCCTTCAAAGGAATAAGAACGAATTACTTTAATTCCACTTAAAGTATTTAGAGCTTCCTCAATTGGTTTTGAAATGTCTGCTTCGATTACATCAGGAGATGCTCCTTTATAATTCGTAGTTACAACTACAACTGGAAATTTAATGTCCGGAAATTCTTCTACAGAAATGCGGTTTATTGACACAATCCCAAGTAATAAAATTGCAATCATTATTACGGTTGCGAAATGAGGATTGTTAATGGAAATTCGTGTTAGCCACACTCTAAATTATTCCTATTTAAATAAATATTTTTATATTGGGTTTATTTCTAGTACTATATAGTGTTTTAAATTTTTATTAAATGTTTCTGTGTTAAATTTACCACTAATAAAAGTGCTAATATCAGAGCCTTTTACATCAGATTTAACAACCTTGAAATTATCTAGGCTTGGTTTTAACTTTAAAAAATTCTCTTTTGTTGTTACTAAATAGTATGTTTTATCATCCATAGTACCCAAGGATTCAATATTTTGATATGAAGAATTAGCATTAAAATCTAAACTCAATAGATCTACTTGATAACCTTTAATAGGATTTGGCTTTTCTTGGTCTAATATTTTAGCAATTTGATAACCAGCATCATATTTAGCATATTCGATTCCATTGGTAAAGCTTACTAAAATAAATATGACTAAGATTGTCATACTTGGAATTATTAAGGTATATAGAGCTCTATCTAGAGATTTTAATGTATAAGATAAAATTAGAGTCAGAATTGCTAATATTTCTATAATGATCAAAATAAAACCGTTAAATAGAATTGGGCTAATTAAAATAGTGGCTAACATTAAAATTACCGAAATGGTTATTTCTGTATAGGTAATATAAAGTTTAACGTATGGTAAATTCCTAACTAATAATTGAGCACTTAAAATACATGCAAAAGGTAATAGAATATTGATATAGTGATCAACTTGAAAAGTAGTAACACTAAACAGAATAAATGTTATAAAAAATGAACCTAATAAGTATATATATGGATCTTTAGGAACAAGTAATTTATAATTTCTAATTATTTGATAGAGTGCAATTAAAAAAATTGGTGACCAAGGTAGAAATGACCACATAAAAGTGTGCACAAAAAATAAATAATGAAAGGGGGGGGGATTAGTGCTCATTATGGGGCCAGTATTAAAAAATCTACCAAATTGGCTATCCCAAAAGAACCACTTAAGCCCAGAGACGTGTGTGTGGTCAAAAACTATCTTTTCAGGATGAAGGTCAAACTGTTGGTATAAAGCGATTAACTCTGGTCCAATGAGAGTTATAGATAAAGCTAACCCGAGTAACCATTTTAAGCTAATAAAATTTCCCCAGTTCTTGTTATAAATCCACAATGTAGCCAAACCACTAATAATGGTAATTAAAACAAAAATTCCTTTTGTCATAATAGCAAGTGCGGTAAATATTGCTGCAGTAACTAGATGTTTAAAATTAAAATTATCATTGTATTTTAACCAAAAATAGCTGGCAGGCATTATTTCTCCTAATAGGTAAGCTTCAGCTCGAACATCAATACTGGAGAGCAATAAATGTAAGCTGGTTGAATAAAGTAGTGCTGCAATAATTCCAGTTTCGCTATTAAACCAATATGTGCCTAATTTGTAAGTAAAGAATAATCCAATAATATAAAAAATAAATCCAGGTAATACATAAGAAAATGTGCTAACTCCAAAAACTTTGAAAGATAGTGCAGTTAACCAAAATGGAAGATGTGGTTTATCTAACCAATCATGGCCTGAAAAGATTAAATCATTCCAATTGTTAGTTTGAATAATATGTTTAGCAATACTACCGTAATAAGGAGTGAAAGTACTACTTAGAGATGGTAAAAACATTCCAACGGAATTCACAACTAATGCAACAAGGATAAATGTTTTAATTAAGCTTATCGGTTTTGCCATAATAAATCACACAACTATTTACACATTATAGTCCAATATTATAACTTAAATTGGTAGGCTTATCGATGGTTTATCAATAATATTTATCAGAAATCAAATTGGTCTAAATTTGGGTGGTTAGGGTTTATTATCAATGATAATAATTGCTTACATGTCTATTGTAAAAATTTTACTAGACTATGTTTTTATGATATAATTTAAAAAATAGCTTAAAATTTTTTAATAATGGAGTTTCTGATGAAAAGTTTAAGAATTTTTATTTATGCAATTGGTATGTTGCTAGTTATAGGAAATGCTCTAGCTAGTGTGCACACCCAATTTATTGCAATGGGAGAATCTGGAGTGATTTTAAAATCGTTAGATGATGGAAATAATTGGGAAGCAGTTTACAACCCTAATCCAAGGAATAGTATATATGGAATGACATTTAATGAAAGTAAATATTTTGGGGTCGGTGATAATGGTTCTTTAATAATATCGACAGATGGAATAAATTGGAATTATTCTGAGAATGGTTTAGGAACTGATCAAAAAATTTTGGGAATAGTGACAGGTTCTAAAGGCGAGATGGTTGCGGTTGGAGAAAAAGGGTTAATCTTAAGTTCTAATGATGGTGTTAAATGGAAATTTCATGTAAGTCATACTTTATATAACCTCCGAAGTGTATCATCTGGAATGAGTGGTGTAAGTTTTATTGCGGTTGGGGATAATGGGACTATTTTAACTTCTGAGGATGGTGAGCAATGGAGCATTAAAAATGTTTCAAATAATGTTTTAAACAGTGTGAATTATAATGGTCGTGTGTTTGTAATAGTTGGAGATAATGGCACTATTTTAACTTCTATAGATGGGTCAAATTGGACAAAACAACCAAGCCCAACATCTGAAGATCTTCTCGGTGTGGTTTATGGTTCTGGGGCTGCTGGAGAATTTCTAGCAGTTGGTTCAAATGGAACAATTATTTCAACCCATGATTTTAAATTTGCAGAGTCATGGGTTAAGAATCCTTTCAGTAATACATCTTCTTTAAATAGTGTAACATACGGAAATGGAGAATTTGTTGTAGTTGGAGAAAATGGATTAATTGCCAATTCACAAGATGGCTTTAATTGGAACATAGTAGATAGTGAAACCAAAATTAGATTTACAAATGTTGTGGCCGGTTTTCTCAATAATATTCCTGTATATAACAGTTGTCAAATTATTTGTGTTGTTAAATAATTGAAAAATTATCTTCTAGAATCAAAGTTATAATTTACTTAAATTATCAAAAATTTAGTGAACTTTGGGTAATTGTTTTTAAGAAAGTGTGTCGTGAAGAAAAATATATTAGCATTAGTTGTATTATCAAGTTTACTGGTATCTTGTAATGGGGGTAGTGGAGATAGCAATAACATTAGCAGCAACTCTTTGGATAATCATGTGCCTGCAAATCCAGTAAGCTCAAATACAGTTTCCTCTAGCGGGATTAATTACTTATATATTGTTTCCAATATGGAGTCAGGTACTAAATGTGAAAGCGATGGTACAATGGGGTTAGTTTCGCAATATGCGGTTCAAGCTGATGGGTCAATTTCAAATCTTTTTAAATCAGTGTCATTTAAATGTCCAATACAAAGCGCTTATTTAAGCCATGCATCAAATGCTGGTGAAAGCGTTTTACATGTTTTATTAGGGGGTGATGCTTTAGAAATTGATGATTTACCAATTGAAAATAATATAATTAACCTAGATCATATAACCTCTCATAAAATAACGCTTCCACAAATTGCTGCAAATCCGGCAGCTATTCAAACTCCTTTATATATGACATATCGTGATTTTGGTAAAACAAGACTTCTTTACCTAACCGGATCTTCTACTTTTGCTTATGCGAGCGAATGGTTAGGTGTATATCCTAGCAATCAAGAAAGTCTTAGTGCAATTCAGTCTTCTATCTTATATTTATTTGGTTCAGATATGGAGTATCAACCATTTCAATTTGATCCAAATAAAAATTTTGGATATTTAACCGGTTATACTGGAAGTGAATTTGGTGGTGGGGTAGTTCAAAAGTATATAATTAATTCGGAAAGTGGTTTAATTGATAGTCACGCAGGTGAACCAAGAACAGATTATGCAATATTAGACAGTGTTTATAGAACTTTACCAAATGAAAGTATAAGTTCATATCGTTATTCATTAACTAAATCATCAAATGATGATGATAATAATAATATTGAAATTACCCAAGAAAATTCGGCCTCAACTAGGGTTTTAGGTATTGAGACGATATATCAAAAATACTCTTATCCGCATACACTTACAATTCATGGCAATCATTTTTATTTTGCAACTGGTCGGTTGAGTGAAAATGTTTCTAATATTTTATTGATGCCGCTGGAATCAAATAATCCATACTTTGTAAATTCTCCTCAATATGATTTTGGGGTAATTACTAATTTTGAAGTTGAAAAATTTTTATTTTTACCTGATATTCCAGCTACTGAAAGTACTCCGGCTGAAGATCATATGATTGTTCTTCAAAATAATAAGTATGGTAACCTATTAATGCAGACTGTTAGAGTTAAGCAGGACAAAAATGGCCAATTTTCACATTCTATAGAATTTGGTATGTTGGAAAGTGTTGGCAATGTAGTTGATGGATTTACCAATTAGCTATATTAGAGAAATATTAAAGGCACTTTAAGTGCCTTTAATATTTTTTGATTTGTTAAAAGTATACGGACTCTATCTAGGGAATTATAATATTAAGTACTCTTTATTGTTAAAATAAAGCAGCCAATCTCTCAATATACATATATATTGTTTTTCTTGATTTATAAACGAATTTGATGCATGATAATTTATTTAAGTTAAATTATTTTAAATATTAACTCAAGTTTATTATTCCTTATGATGATACATAAAGAAGTTTGAAAAGGGTATTTAAATAGTAAAAATGACTAAATGGTTTCATTGGTAGTGAGTCATTTTGAATGGTAGTTATTTGATAATAGAATATAGATTTCTGAAATTTATACACTACCGTTTCATTAAAATGTATAAAAAGTAAAAATATTATGTTAAACTAACTATTTACAAATTTATAGTAGATTTTAATAAGATAAATTGGAAAATAAATGAAAAAGCCTAAATTATATAACTTATTGCGAGCTGATGAATCCAAAGAATTACTTTCTCAAGAAACAGTTCCACGTATTACAATTTCATTTTATAAATATTTTAAAATTGACAATCCACTTGAATTTCGCGATGAAATGTATAAAAAACTTTATGATTTAAAAGTGTTTGGTCGAATTTATGTGGCACAAGAAGGAGTTAATGCACAAATTAGTATCCCAAGTAATAACTTTGAACATTTTAAAGCATATTTGTTTTCTCATCCGGAGTTAGATAATCTGCGTCTAAATACAGCGGTTAGTGATGATGGTAAATCATTCTGGATGTTAAAAATTAAAGTGCGTGAAAAAATTGTTATGGATGGCATTAATGATGAAAGCTTCGATATGTCTAAATCTGGTAAGTATGTAACTCCGGAAGAGTTTAATCAATTAACTGAGGACCCAGATGTAACGGTTATTGATATGCGTAATCATTATGAATATGAAGTTGGTCATTTTGAGAATGCTTTGGAGATCCCTAGTGATACATTTCGTGATCAGTTGCCAATGGCTGTTGATATGATGCAAGAAAAGAAGAATAAAAAAATTATTATGTATTGCACTGGTGGAATTCGTTGTGAAAAAGCTAGCGCTTGGATGTTACACAAAGGTTTTAAAGAAGTGTATCACCTAGAAGGCGGCATAATTAATTATGCTAACATTGTAAAACAAAAAGGTCTAATTAATAAATTTCGTGGTAAAAACTTTGTATTTGATGGAAGACTTGGCGAGAAAATTAGTGATGAGGTTATTGCTAAATGCCATCAATGCGGTAAGCCATCAGATATTCATACTAATTGTGCTAATCAAGGGTGCCATTTATTATTTATTCAATGTGAAGAGTGCAAAACTAATTATCAAAATTGTTGTAGTGAAGAATGCCAAAAAATTATTCAATTACCAGAAGAAGAGCAAAAAGAGTTACGTAAAGGTATAATTAAAGGCTCAAATATCTTTAACAAATCAAAAAACCAATTAAAAAAAAAGTAGTGTCTCAGTTTGAATGATAATCCTTTGATAATAGAATATAGATTTCTGA
>CALFYC010000229.1 GCA_937952895.1 uncultured Neisseriaceae bacterium | reverse complement strand
ATGATAAAAAATTACTATATGCTTTGGTAAAAATTAAATATGAATATGATGATTCAATTTCATTTAGAAGATCTTGTCGTGAAGGTGTATGTGGTTCGGATGCAATTAATATTAATGGGCGAAATGGTCTTGCTTGTCTTACAGATTTAGCAAGTTTAAAACAACCCGTAGTTCTACGTCCGATTCCAGGATTACCAGTTATACGTGATTTAATTGTTGATATGACTCAATTTTTTAATCAGTATAATTCAATTAAGCCATATGTGATGGATGAACGTCCAATGCCATCACGTGAAAGACTTCAATCACCTGAGGATCGTGAAGAATTAAATGGGGTAATTGAGTGCATTTTATGTGCTTGTTGCTCAACTTCATGTCCTTCATTTTGGTGGAATCCAGATAAATTTTTGGGCCCAGCAGCTTTATTACATGCTTATCGCTTTATCGCAGACACTAGAGATCAGGCAACGAATGAAAGATTAGATGAATTAAACGATCCATATCGTTTATTTAGATGCCATACAATTATGAATTGTGCGGATGTCTGTCCTAAACATTTAAATCCAACAAAGGCAATTGGAAAAATAAAAGAAATCATGATAAATCGGATTTTATAAGATGCATTTAGGTAAACTTAAATGGCGTTCGAGGCGTTCAATACTTGAATTGGATTTATATTTTGATGCATTTATTAAGCGTAGTGGTTTGGAGAATTTATCAATAGAAGAATTGCATATTTATGCAAAATTATTAGAACTTGAAGACGGTTATTTACTGTTGTTATTTCAAGGTAAAGAGACCATGGCCAGTTTAGTAGAACAAAAATTGGTTGATAAAATACGTATTAGAATTTAATTATTATAGAAGGATAATTTGATTATGGCAAATAGCAAAACAGTTAAAATTGATTTCAATAATGGCAATGTAGTTGAAATGCCATTACTTGAAGCAACAATGGGAGCTGCTTGTATAGATATGCGTGCACTAGGTAAGCAAGGGGTATGGAGTTATGATCCAGCATTTTTATCCACCGCTGCATGTGAATCAAAAATTACTTTTATTGATGGTGATAAGGGACAACTATTTTATAGAGGTTATCCAATTGAGCAATTGGCAGAACACTCGACTCATTTAGAGGGAGCATACTTATTATTGAATGGTGAATTACCAACCAAATCACAAAGAGAAGAATTTGAAACAGATATTTCTAAACATACCATGATTAATGATCAACTAATCAGTGTATTTAAAGGTTTTCGTCGTGATGCACATCCAATGGCTATGTTAACTGGAATTGTTGGTGCATTGGCTGCATTTTATCCTGATGCATTTGATTTTAAAAATCATGAACATCGTAAAATTACAATAACCCGATTAATTGCTAAAATGCCAACTTTGGTTGCGATGTGTTATCGTTATAGTACCGGTTTACCATTTATGTATCCACAAAATAAATTAGATTACTCTTCAAATTTCTTATATATGATGTTTGCTATTCCTTGTGAAGAATATAAAGTTAATCCGGTAATTGCTAAAGCTTTTGATCGAATTTTTTTACTCCATGCAGATCATGAGCAAAATGCTTCAACTTCGACAGTTAGAGTTGCAGGTAGTTCCGGCACTCATCCATTTTCAGCAATTGCTGCTGGGGTTGCTTGTTTATGGGGCCCATCGCATGGAGGTGCCAATGAGGCAGTATTAAAAATGCTAAATGATATTGGCGATGAAAGCCGTTTAGAAGAATATATTGCTGGAGTTAAAGATAAGAAGTACCGCTTAATGGGCTTTGGTCATAGAGTTTACAAAAATATGGATCCACGTGCGAAAATCATGCGTCAAACCTGTTATGAAGTGCTTGATTCATTAGGTAAACACGATGACCCATTATTTAAATTAGCTATGAAGCTCGAAAAATTAGCATTATCTGACTCATACTTTATTGAGAAAAAACTTTACCCAAATGTAGATTTTTATTCTGGAATTATTTTACGTGCAATTGGTATTCCTATGGATATGTTTACGACAATATTTGCATTAGCGAGAACTGTGGGTTGGCTTGCGCAATGGCAGGAGATGATTGTTGAGGATGATATGAAGATTAGCCGTCCAAGACAATTATATACTGGTTATACTGCACGTGATTATGTTTCAATTGATAAAAGATAAATCTATTAGTGCTGTTTTTGAGATTATTGGCTATACTTTATTGCCAATAATTTCTTGGTTGGTGGCATATAAAATTGGCTACCGTCTAAGTGTTCCTGGTTCGCATAGTGTTTTAGTAATTGCTTTAATATTGTTTATTAGTCCGACTCTTGAAGAGATTATATTTCGTGGTTTACTTCAAGATTGGCTAGCAAAAGTTATACCTAATAAGCTATTAATGATATTAATTTTAAATATTGCATTTGCTATTTTACATTATCGAATTAATACAAACTTGACTTATCTTTTAGATGTTTTTATATGTGGTGTAATTTTTAGTCGAGTAAAAATTCGTTTTAATAATTTATATTATCCGATTGGATTACATATTTATTATAATATGGTGTTTTATTTTGCTAATACCTAAATGATTTTTGGGAGTTGCTGTGCAAAGAAAAATTGGGGTTTTCTTGTCATTATTAATTATTAATAATTTATGTTATGCATCAGAACGTTTAATCCTCAAATATAAAGTAAATCCTTTACAGCAATCAATGCTACTATCAGGCAAAATAAGCAAGATTGATTTAGTTGGCGAACAAATGCTGCCATTAGACAGTCAAAAATTAACTAAGTTGGCTAATACTACAGGATATAATTTTCAAGATTCCCATGCAATTGGAACAGGTGCCCACGTAGTTATTATTTCTCAAGATCTAAATCAAAATGAATTGCAAAAAGTTATTTCTAATATCGCGAATGATCCAGATGTAGAATATGTTGAAGAAGATAAATTAGTTTATCCAACAGATGTTCCTTTGGTAAATCCATTCCAATGGAATATGGAGTCAATCTCTAATGATGAGAGCTGGTATGGGGCAAATTTCACGGGAGCTTGGAATGTTTTAAATAATTCCGCAGTTACTCCAGGAAATGGCGTAGTGGTAGCAGTTATTGATTCCGGATATACTCCAAATACAAATATTTTAGCTAACTTAGAACCTTTAACTTCAGGTTCAGAAAGTTATGGTTATCAATTTATTTCTGATTGTAGAATAGCAGGATCTTGTCCTAGCTATACTCCAACAAGTGAGGCATCGTTAAGCCCCAAACCAAATGGTCTAGATTTAGGGGACTATCTAACTGCAATTGATATTTATGATTCTGGCGGATTCTTTTTTGGATGTGCTACACAAGAGCGTTCCAGTTGGCATGGAACACATGTATCTGGAATTGTGGCGGCAACGGGATATAATGGTAGTTCTGGGGTTGTTGGTGGGGCTTATGCTGCAAAAATAGTCCCTGTTAGGGTCCTTGGGAAATGTGGTGGTTATATTTCAGATATTGAAAATGGAATGTTATGGGCCGCAGGCAAATATCCAACAATTGTAAACCCTCATCCAGCACAAGTTATTAATATGAGTTTAGGTGCTACTGGCAATTGTTCACAAAGTTATCAAGATACAATTAACCTAATTACTCCCGATACTGCAATTGTGGTTTCGGCCGGTAATGATCATGAGGATGTGATGACTAAGGAGCCGGCAAATTGTTTAAATGTCATTTCTGTTGCGGCAGTCGGACCATTAAATCAATTAGCTTATTATAGTAACTATGGTGCTACCATAATAACTGCTCCGGGTGGAAGTAAGTATCAAGGTCATGAAAGTGCACTAGTTTATTCGACAATTTGGGGTTCGCCACAAGCATTTGAATCAACAAGTGGTGATAGTTACATTTACTATGAAGGCACTTCTATGGCCGCTCCCCATGTATCGGCGATGCTTGCTGACATTATTAGTTATTTAAATAGTATTAATGCTAGTTGGAATTCTGATTCTTTAGCCCAAATTTTGCAAAATTCAAGTTCTATAGACTATAATAATTGTGCGACTCATCAAAATTCAACTGGCTGTGCAATTAGCGGTAATTTAAATGCTGAAAGTTCAATTAACTATACAAAAAATTATGTTAACCAAATATTAGTTCCTAATCCAAACATTTTGATTTTAAGTAATAGTAATGCAAGTTCTAGAATAATTTTTACGAATACAGAATCCCAGGCGGTTGTGGTTGAAAGTGTTACCGTGATTGATGGTGAGAATTTATCTGTAAATAGTAGTAATTGTATTGGTTCAATTGCGGCTAATGCTACATGCTCTATATTAGTTACCGGAACATCATATATTGGTTCTTCAAAAATTGTTTTATTAAATAATGAAAATGTTCCTGTTTCTACTGTAAATATTACTTTATATGAAAATGTTCCAACTACAACTTATTCAAGTGGTGGTTGCTCATTAGTTAATAATAGTAACGATTATAGTATTCTTTTAGTAATGTTCTTGTTATGTACCATATATCTTAGTAATCTATATAGATTGAAAGGTAAAAAATGAAATTAACGATGAAATTTGCCATATTAATTCTGTGGTTTTGCTGTATTAGTATGGCTAATGCAGCAAATCGTCTAATTATTAAGTATAAGCCAACACAAACACAACTTGGTTTACTAAGTTCAGGACAAATTAGTAAGGTCGAATTGGCGAAAGAGCAAATGAAGCCACTATCTACAAAGCAAGTTTCCAGGTTATCTGAATTAGCTGGGATGAAAGTTAAAGATTTTAATCCGGTTGGAACTGGTGCTCATGTTATTGTTTTAGAAAAAGATGTTGATCCAGATACTTTACAAAAAATCATTAATAAGATAGCCAAAGAGACTAATGTGCTTTATATTGAAGAAGATAAATGGGTGTATCCATCTTCAATCCCAGAATTAAATCCGGTACAGTGGGATATGGAATCAGTAAGTGTTCATGATGGTTCAACTTGGTATGGTGCAAATTTTACTGGGGGATGGAGTTTTTTGGAAAGTAATGATCTAATTCCGGGAGAAAGTGTCATAATTGCAGTAGTTGATAGTGGATATACACCACATCCTAATTTTTTAACTAATTTGCAAACTTTATCGCAAGGCTCAGAAAGCTATGGCTATCAATTTATTTATGATTGTAGAATCGCTGGATCTTGCCCAAGCTCTACCTCATCTAATCAGGCAGTAATAGCGGCACAGCCAAATGGATTGGATTTAGGAGACTATTTAACCCAGTCAGAAAAAGATTCGTCCAATGGTTTTTTTAGTAATTGTCAAGTTCAAAATTTATCGAGTTGGCATGGAACACATGTAGCTGGAACTATTGTTGCTGATGGATATAATGGTGAAAGTGGAGTTTTAGGTGGGGCTTATGGTGCAAAAGTAGTGCCTATTCGAGCATTAGGCAAATGTGGTGGTTTAACATCTTATGTAATAGATGGAATTCTTTGGGCTGCAAATAAGTATCCAGGAATTTCTAACTCTCATCCGGCGCAAGTTATTAATTTAAGCTTAGGTTATCAATCTTCATGCAGCTCTTTATTTCAAGATGCAATTGATGAGGTAGCACCTGCAGTAGTCGTAGCTTCTGCGGGTAATTCATCTGCAAATGTTTCGTTATTTGCTCCAGCTAATTGCGAAAATGTTATTTCAGTTGCAGCACTTGGTCCACTTAATCAATTAGCCTATTATAGTAACTATGGTGCAACAACAATTGCAGCCCCTGGTGGCGATGTATATACTGGTGGAATTGATGCTGAAAAAGGAATTTTATCAACAATTTGGGGCTCAGCTCAAGCATATAATCCTTCAAGTGGAGGTTCATATGATTTTTACCAAGGAACATCAATGGCAGCTCCACATGTTGTGGCAGCAGTTGCCGATATAATTGGATACCTACAGGCTAATAATCAATCTTGGACGGTAAGCCGGATTGAGCAAATTTTACTTAATAGTGCTAGTACTGATTTTGATGCATGTTCTCAATATGGATGTGCTACGCAATTAAAGTTAAATGTTGAAAGTGCTTTATTCAACCTTAGTAATGAAAGTCAGAATGAATTAATTCCAAGCACTGATTCGGTATCTTTTGAGTCAACTTCAGGATCACAGACGGTAACATTTAGTAATGATGGGGTAAGTCCAATAACCCTTACGAATTACACATTATATCCCGAGGATAGTAGGTTGACTGTAGATGCCACTAGGTGTGTTAATCAAATTATAGCAATCGGCAATTCATGTAATGTGGTTTTTAATTTTGCGCAAACGTCAAATGATAGCTTATCTAGTACTAAATTAAACAGTACTAGTGAATCAGTAACTGTAGTTTTTAGATTATATGATTCTAATTCATTAGTTGTTTCAACTGTTATAGTAAGTTTACCGGCAGCAGAGTCTGAACCGGTGCCACCAACTCCGACACCAAGCTCTTCATCTGGTGGTGGCGGAGGTTGTGCGTTAAGTCAATCACAAAGTGATGCCGGCTTATTAATTTTAATGTTAGCTATATCAATAATATATATATATCGTAAAAAAATCATTGTTCGTAGGAAGTAAAGTGTAAATGAAAAAAATGGCAGAAAATTTAAGTAACTCTTATTTATTTGGCAATAATGCTGATTTTATTGAAGAATTATATGATAGATATCTAGACAATCGTGATAATGTTGATGCCAAATGGCAAAAATATTTTGATCAATTGCAAGATAATTCTAGAAAAGATGTAAATCATAATGATATAAAACAAAAGTTTGCAGTATTAACCCAATCAAATTTATTGTCAAGTGGTGTTGGTGAAGTTAGTCATGAGCAGGCCAAGGTTTGGCAATTGGTTGCATCTTATCGTCAATTAGGTCTAAATTGTGCGGATCTTGATCCATTAAAGCTTAATCCTAGGCCTAAATTAGCTGAATTGGATCCTGGAAAATACGGCTTATCTAATCAACTAGATAATGAATTCTATTTAGATTTGGATATGGTAAATTCGCCAAAAATGAAATTAAAAGATATCATTACTAAGCTAGAGAAATGCTATTGTGGAACTTTTGGTATAGAGTATACTCATATTAGTAATCAAGTGGAACAGGAATGGTTAAAAAAATATGTTGAAACCAAGCTTGTCTCTTATACACTAGACCAATCAGAAAAAATTCAACTATTACAAAAATTAATTGAAGCTGATGGGTTAGAGAGATTTTTAAATACTAAATATCCAGGGCAAAAACGTTTTTCACTAGAAGGTGGTGATAGTTTAATTGCGGCACTTGATCGGTTGGTAAAAATCGGGGCAACTAAAGGGGTTAATGAAATATACTTGGGTATGGCTCATAGGGGACGATTAAATACTCTGATTAATATAATGGGGAAAGCACCAGAAAAACTAATTAATGAATTTGATGGCAATTATCCACAATATGATTTTGTAAAATCAAATGATGTTAAATATCATAAAGGTTATAAATGCAACTATAAAACTCAAAATGGAAAAGTTAAGTTAGTTTTGGCTTATAATCCATCTCACTTAGAGGTAATTAATCCTGTAATTAATGGGATGACTCGTGCAATTCAAGATAAATCAAATCAAGTAGAAAATGTTTTAGGGGTGTTAATCCATGGTGATTCTGCTTTAATCGGTCTTGGAACTAATCAGGGAGTTTTAACCATGTCGCAAACAAGAGCTTACGGTGTTGGCGGCATGATTCATATTGTTGCAAATAATCAAGTTGGTTTTACTACATCAAACATTAATGATACTAGATCATCTAGATTTTGTACTGATGTCGTTAAAATGATTGAAGCGCCAGTTTTGCATGTTAATGGTGATGATGTTGAAGCCGTGGCATTCGCTGTTGATTTAGCTATTGAATATCGTGTGGCCTTTAAAAAAGATATCATGATTGATTTAGTATGCTTTAGACGCTATGGACATCAAGAAACTGATGATCCAACCCTTACTCAACCATTTATGTATAAAGCCGTAAAAGCTCACCCCGGGGCATGGAAACTTTATTCAGATAAATTAATTGAAAGTGGTATTGTATCTAAAGATACAGTTACGAATATGGGTGAAGATTATCGCTTGGGATTAAATAAAGGTATTCATATTAAAGCAAAGAATATGGAGCCAATTAATTGGCATGATGGTCTTGATACGAAATTACTTTTAAAAGCTAAAGATACGGATAGCGTGACAACTAAGATTACAGATAAAATGTTTAAGGTTGTTACAGATGCAGTAACTAAAATGCCAGATAAAGATTTTACTTTACACTCAACCGTAGCGAAGCTTCTGGATACGAGAAAAGCTATGGCAAAAGGTGATGTTGCGATTGATTTTGGAATGGCGGAAACTTTAGCTTACGGTTCATTACTGCAAGAAGGGATAAATGTAAGAATTAGCGGTGAAGATAGTGGTCGTGGAACATTTTCTCACCGTCAGGCTGTGTTACGCGATATTAACGCACCAACTGATTCTAAATGCTATATTCCGCTTAATAATTTACTTAATAAGAGTCACTTTAGAATTTTTGATTCTGTCCTAAATGAAGAGTGTGTCATGGGATTTGAGTATGGCTACAGTCAAAATAATTTAAATGGATTAAATATTTGGGAAGCCCAGTTTGGAGACTTTGCAAATGGTGCTCAAGTTATGATTGATCAATTTATTGTATCGGGTGAGGCAAAATGGGGCGTATTAAGTAATCTAGTGTTACTTTTACCACATGGTTTTGATGGTCAGGGGCCTGAGCATTCATCTGCGCGTTTAGAGCGTTTTTTACAATTATGTGCTGAAGATAACATGCAAGTAGTAATTCCATCAACGGCTGCTCAAATGTTTCATGTTTTACGATATCGTGCATATTCAAATTGGGTAAAACCATTAGTGATTTTAATGTCTAAGCGCTTACTTCGGTCAAAAGATGCCGCAAGTCAAATTACAGATTTCACCCAAAATGACTTTAAGTCAGTGTTAATTGATGAATTAGCCAGTAAAGCTACAGCTAAGAAAGTTATTTTATGTACAGGTCAAGTATACTATGATTTGGTTAAAGAACGAGAAGAGCGTAAGTTAGAAAAAAGCATTGCAATAGTGAGAGTTGAGCAACTGTATCCATTCCCACTAAAGCTATTAAAGTCTGAATTAGCTAAATATAAGAAAGCTTATCAATTTGTTTGGGTACAAGAAGAGCCATATAATCAAGGTGCATGGTTACAAATTCGTGATAATTTAGAAGCAATATTTGATAATGCCAAAAAATGGCAAGTTGTAGCACGTCCAGAAGCATCTGCTCCAGCATGTGGAGCGCTTGCAATGCATAATGAGCAATTAAAATCACTATTGGTGGAGGTGTTTAGTTAAGGATTGGAATGGGAAAATATTTAAAATAGAAATATTAATCAATTTAAATTGTTTCCCAATCTTTATTACTTTATATATCCACTTTAATTGTTTAAGAATATAATTTTAATTATTAAAGTATCTTGTGCTAATTTACAGATTAGTTGTTTTTTATACTTTCAGATATAAATTGGCTTTGCTTTTTTGTTAAATAATAACTCATTATTATGGCTGCCATTTTCAATAACCTTTCATTTACTAAAACTAAAAACTCAAGGCAAAAGCTTGAGTTTTTAGTTAGTGTAACATCATTATTTAAATAATATAATTTTGAGCTTTAAATCAGTATCCAAAATAAGATTTTTGATTAAAGCATGTAGCACTTTGTTTCGATTGTGCATCAGCTGTTGAAATTTTATCATTCCAAATATTAACAGCAGCAGGCACTAAAGTTGCACCAGCATTATACTGAGTATTTAGATATGCTGCATAAGCGTTATAGTATGATGCACGTTGTGGTGGCCCAGGGTGCCATGAAGCAGCACCATTACATTCAATACCACCATTAATGATATTGATTGTAGTTCCTAAGCGATAAGCAACGACTTCAGGATTTGTACTGTCACCATTTGCTGTTGGAACTGAGCTTCCATCTTTTTTCGGCGGTAATCCTAATTCTTGAGTAGTTCTAGAGACATTGCTTACTGCACCATATATAACATCATGTGCTGATGGTTTAGGACCTTGCGGAGTCATCCAAAACCAAATTGCAGATAACATAGATACAATCGGATCACTATTTACCAAGCCTGGATTTATTAATAAAGCATCACGTGAAGTGATTTTTTCAGCATAAAGTCCATTGTCATATAACCAAGCTGAGAATGCCCCATAATTATAATTCCATGATAATTGAATTGGACCTCGACCATGGTAAGATCGTCCTTGTACTGGTTTCCATTCTGAACTTGCATCTATATAACTAACATGTGGACTGGTTCCATCAGCATTAGTCTCATAGCCTACTTCTTGCACCCAGTATAAACCACCTTTCCATACTTTAGTTGGCACTCCATTTACAGTATAATCAGCGATCCAAGGGGAAGGAGCGCCAGCCCATGAACCAGAAGTTTCACGGCTAACATTTGACATAAATGAAGCAAATTCTTCAGCTTGTTGTTTTTCTGTGCCATCATTTAGGAATTGCTTGTAATTATGTTTAGCTGCATATGCATTATATTCTAATACGGCTTTTTTAAAGCTAGCTAAAGTAAATATATCACCTGGAGTATTTGTATATGGAGCATTATTATAAGTTCCACCATTAGTATTAGATTTACCATAACTAAGAGGGAAGAACCAATCCCAGTCGTTTTGGGTAAGAACACGTAATAATTGATAACCATTTGCGAGAAAATGTCAGTTTCATTC
>CALFYC010000228.1 GCA_937952895.1 uncultured Neisseriaceae bacterium | reverse complement strand
TCTAGGTATTATATTATTTTTTTTTAGAATTTCTTTGAGATTTCTTGTAGAACATTTAAATCTTTTTATACATTTAAGTTGACAATTTCCTTCTTTATAAAATTTAATTAATTCCTCCTCATTTAGTTTATCTTTGTATATAAATACTTTTTTAGAAATTAAAAATTTTTTTATCACAGAATTACTTAGTCCAAATTTTTTTGAGCATCTGTTTATTTTAAGATTTTTTAAGTAAAAATCTATAATTTCTTGTTCATTTTGTATAATTATCTTTTTCATCAATAGTAATATACAAAAATAATCATAATTATTCTACTGTATACTTATTTATTTTTATAAAAAAATAAGACCTCTGCTCTATAGTTTTTATATGAGAATTGTCATACTTTTCATATTCAGCTATCTGATTTTTATCATAGACTATAGAGTAAATTTTAGTTTCCATTACCAAATTTTTCTTTATAATAATTCTCAAACTGTTGTTCAAATATTTTCTTAAATGCTTCATGTTTTGTTACATTTGTCGATAAAACCTCTTTCATTTGTTGGTTTTTTTAATATTTCTAACACTTGGTCAGCATGACATGCAAAAATTATTTTATCAAAAACAATTTTTTCCTGATTTACAAATACTGTAACCTTATCATTTTGCCTTTCAACAGATTCAACCTTTGCTTTTAAATAAATTTTGTGTTTGAATTTATTTATTAATGGTTTTATATACTGGCTAGAACCACCTGTTATGGTATACCATTGAGGGCGGTTAGTCACATCAAGTAGACCATGATTCATAAAAAATTTTGCGAAAAATTCTAATGGGAAATCTAACATTTCTTTTATACCCATAGACCATATTGCTGAACCCATTGGAAGTATATAACCCTCATTAAACCATGAACTAAAATTATGTCTTTTAATAAAAGATCCTAACGTTTCTAATTGACTGTACTTTTGATTTTTAACAAGTTTGTTAAACAAATAAATATCTTTCAATAACTTATAAAAGCGGTAGTTAAATAAATTTTTTCTATCTGCAAACAGAGAGTTTAGATTGTTACCATTGTATTCTAACTTCCATGAATCATTTCTAACTGAAAAACTCATATTTGTCGGACGATAGTCAACTTTTAATGATTCAATAAGTTTTTTAAAATTAGGGTAATTTCTATTATTAAAAACAATAAATCCCGTATCAATATTTAAATCATCATATTTTACAGTATGAGTATGTCCGCCAATCCATGATTCAGATTCAAAAACCGTAATATCATGATTATGATTTAAATGATACCCGGCAACTAACCCAGATATCCCACTTCCAACTATAGCAATTTTCATCTTTAACTACTTTTTAAAACGCACAGCAATTTTTCGCCACCATGTTTTTGGAATAAGGCTAGCAATTTTGATTGAAATCGTTAATCTTTTAGGAAATGATATTTCAGTCTTTCGCTTTGCAATTCCTTTAATAATTAGTTGACTAGCTTTATCTGGATTGATTATGAATGGCATTGGAAAATCATTTAATCTTGTTAATGGAGTATCTACAAAACCAGGATTAACAACAGTAACTAAAATATTTTCTGAAATCAAGTCGATTGCAATAGCCTCTAGTAAATAGTTAACAGCAGCTTTACTTGCACCATATGCTTCCGCTCTAGGTAGAGGTAAATAGCTTGCTATGCTACTTATACCCACCAAATGTGGCGAATTAGATTTTCTAAGTAATGGTAAAAAATACTCAATGCAATTAACCATACCGAAGAAATTTACAGACATTACATCTTTAAATGTAGCAGAAGAGAAACTTTGAATATCAACGTATTTACATGAACCTGCATTTAATATCAACAGATCAATTTGTTCTACTATTTGGTTGACTTCAAATATTGCTCTCTCTAAACTTTCTGTAGAAGTAACATCAGCCTCTATTGCTATAACATCGTTTTGTCTTAAAAATTCTAACTCATTAGAATTTCTACCAATCCCAATTACATTATTGCCCGCCATTTTATAGTCTAATGCAAGCTTTTTACCAATTCCTGAAGTGGCCCCAGTGATCAATATATTCATTATTTACCTCTTTTGAGGAATTATTATATCAACCACAAAACAATAATGTCAACAGCTGTTGACATTATTACTTAATTGAATTAAGACGAAATTCTTTAAGTGAGGCCATAGCACCATTGTAACTAAAAAAGATTTAGTGATAAGATACTGCTTTTGGTGTAATTTTTTAGGCATTTCCAATGTTAATTCGTTTAATAATTATAAATTTACTCATTATACCAACTATATGTTTTGCAACTTTAGGTGAAAACCAAAATTCAATTGAGAAAGATCATCAAAAACTCTCTAGTGTCTATTCAATCACAAAAACCTCTCAAAATAATTTTGATTATCAAATATTTTCTTTCCAAACCGATAATAATCTTAGAATTAGAGAATTTTCATTAAATAATAAAGTTTTCGCAATAACTTGGTCAGGCTCTATGTACCCAGACTTCCAACAATTGCTTGGTCAATATTTCTCACAAATGAAAACTGCTAAAAATATAGGTATTGGACTTACAAGCCGAAGGTATGTAGGTAATGATTTTATTTTCCATTTAAATGGAGTTCCGGGGTTACTATCTGGAATTGCATATATTCCATCTATTGCACCTAAAAATATTAATATTTATTCTTTGAAATAAGAAATGAATACAAATGAAAATTTTGATCAAATATACTAGCTTATGTTTATTATTTACAATTATAATAAGCTGTAATAATGGTGGATCTTCTACAGCAAATACCGCACATGATAATGTTACCTCAATAATTGTAGATAGTGGCTATAATGAATCAGGGTCAAATATTCCATATGTTACAGTAACAATTTGCAAGCCAGGAACTTTACAATGCCAAGTCTTAGATCATGTCATATTAGATACTGGCTCGACCGGCTTTAAAATTGATCAATCCCAATTAACTTTAAACGATTTGCCAATAATCACTTACTCTGACCTTCCTCTTTATGAGTGTGCGCTATATGGAGCAGGATATTTATTTGGTTCTTTAGCTTACGCTGATATAAAACTATCTGGAGAGACAGCCATAAATATTCCAATTGAGATAATTAATGATGGTAGTCAAGACGGTGTCCCTACTAGCTGCTCAAATGGAGTCTCATTTGTTGACTTAAGCGCATTGGGGGCTAAAGCTATTATAGGAATAAATGTAATTAGTAATCCAAATAATACTTATTTCCCTCTAGTTTATACATCTTCTAATCAAGAAAGTTACTCTTTAATTGCAGACCCAAACACTATTCCCGTAAAGCTAAATGTTAATCCAATTGCTGCATTTATAGCAGATAATAATGGTGCAATATTACAATTACCATTTGTTGATAATACAAGTAATACTCCAATAGATGGAACTCTAACTTTTGGATTAAATACCCAAGCCGATAATATTGTTTCTGAATCAATTTATAAACTTTTGGGTTCACCTAACCAAATTGATTATATTGGAGCATTTATTGCAGATTCTGGAGAGCTAGTTACACAAGCAATATTTGATAGCGGGACTCCAGTTCTAGCCTTTTATTCTACAGTCATTAACCAGTGCCCCGAAAGTGGCGATATGGCAGGTTATTATTGCCCAGACAATGGCGTTCAATTATGGACATCAATCTTAACTAATTATTCTAGTGGTGTAGTAGTACCTATTAATGAATTGATAGAAAGTTACGCCTTTTCAGAAAAATTTTCAGTTGTTCCATTTCTAGGCTATATGATGGATGCGAGTGAAAATTTAACTATTTATGGATTACCAGCTTTTTTTGGTCGAAGTATTTACTTGGGGTTTGAAGGCAACTCTACTGATAGGGTAAATACTCCTTTAGGAATGGCTCCAGCTTGGGGCTTTAATAAATAGAAAATATCTAATTAGGGTTAAAAATTCCATATCTAATATAAACTATATTTAGCAATTTTTAATCAGACAACTTTTGTTTTTAAAAAAGTGATCTATAGTTTAGCCTTTCGTAGGGCTTAATAAAAAAATCATTTTTTATATTATATCACATTTTATCTTGTAATGCAATTTTTTTATGTTAAAGTAATTCCTTATAATTTCATTTAATGGTTTATTAAATAAAAATAGGGGAACTTTATATGCATTTACAAATTATGAAGCAATATATGAAAAGATTTTTAGTAGTATTTTTTGCTGCCTTAATAATCAATTGTGGTGGGAATAATGGTAGCAGTGATAGAGCAACTTCACCAGAAGAAGTTAGTATGGACACGAGTAATGGTGGGATTGCCAATGGTGCAACAAATGTATCTAGAACACCAAGTATTGTTCTTAGCTTTAACACTCCAATGAATCCAAGCACAATTAATTCATCAAGTATTTTATTACAAACATATTTACCTATTAATTCCAGTAACAAGTTACTTAATAATAATAGTTTAAAAGTTAGTCTGAGTAATTTTACAGCTAATGAATCAAATGATATATTTAGTTTTAGCCCAAGCGCACCTTTAAGCCCAAATACTAAATATTATGTTATTATTACAAACCTTGCTCAAACTGAATCTGGGCAATCCGTTAGTGGTCAATTTTATTTTACAACAGGAAATGTTATAACTCCGATGGTTAGCATTATTAATCCAAATAATGCAGCAACTAATGTATCATTAATCCCAAGCATCCAAGTAAAATTCAGTTCAGCAGTATCAAATGTAAATTCGTCCACCATAACTGTACATGCAGGTAGCGCAGGTGGATCATTAATCCCCCTAGGTTCAATTACAAACGGGTCAGATAATACTTATACTCTTAGCTTTGAATCTCAATTATCAGGAAACACTAATTATTACATGGTGTTTAGTAGTGAAATTACAGATAATATTGGTAATCCATTAACTCAAACCACATTTAACTTTACAACGGGTAATTTTAATTATCCTACTGCAAATATTATTAACCCTAGTAATAATGCTATTGGAGTCAGCTTAAATCCAACAATTAAAATTTTATTTAGTGAATCAGTGAATAATGTAAATTCTAACACAGTTTCGTTACATGCTTTAAGTAGTAGTGGAACTGTTATTCCAATTACAGCCATTACAGAGAGTAATAACATTTACACATTTACTCCAGAATCAAAATTAAATACTAATACTGTTTATTATGTGGTTTTAGAAAGTCAAATAACAAATAGTTTAGGTTATTATTTACCTCAAACCATATTTAATTTCACAACAGCTATTCCAAATAACTTTCTCTTAGTCGGTGATAATGGAATTATTGGCTCACTTTCAGAATCACATCAATTAACTAACCTATCTCTCCCTAATACTTATTTTTTAGACACTGCATCTGGAAATGGAGTTACAGTACTCATAGCAGAAAAAGGTCTAATTATGGCCTCAACTGATGGTATAAATTGGACTATAGAAAGTAGCCCAACAAAGAATAATTTAAATTCTGTTTCATTTTTGCATGGCAAATTTTTTATTACTGGTTATAATAGTACAATTCTTTCTTCTGTAAATGGAATAAATTGGGTAGCTGAATCAGCACCAGGAAACTGCCCAGATTTTTCAGGGATAACTTATAAAAATGACATGTATTATCTTATTGGTAGCAATGGAGGATATAGCTGCTTATACAAATCCTCTGGTAATGGAACTTGGAATTCAGAGAGTATTGGTTTTTATGGAAAAGTTTTTTACGGAATTGCAGCTAATAGCGAAAGCTTAGTCATTGTTGGATTGGATTGGCAAAACAATTGGCATGGGATTATTTATTCGTCAGCAAATGGTGAATCTTGGGTGTCAGAAGCCACGACAAATTATTTGTTACGTGATGTAACTTATGCAAATAATACATTTATTGCAGTTGGTCAAAGTAGTCAAATTTATTATTCATCAGATATAACCACATGGACTCAGGCCACTACTCCAATGTTGGGTGATTTATGGCGTGTAACTTATCTTGAAAGTAAATTTTATACTGTTGGCGATCAACAGCTTTTAACTTCTACAGATGGAGCAGAATGGGAATCACAATATAGTGGAATAGCCGAAAATGCTTCAATTCGTGGAATTACTTATATAGATAATAATTACGTTATTGTTGGACGAAATAATGACAATGGAGGGTATATTTATCACTCCCCAGATGCTTACACATGGACTCAAGAGTCAATTGGAGTTACTCCGAATCAATTACAATCAATAGCTTATGGTAATAATAAATATGTAGCTGTTAGTTACAATAACACTATCGTAACTTCCAATAATGGTTCTTCATGGGTTTTAACAAACTTAACTGGACTACCTCAATATAGCGATTTGATTTCTATTAACTTTAGTAACGGTTACTTTGTTGCTGTTGGAGATTATTATGACCCAGATCTAGATTTAACTTTGGGTCTTGTTGCAAGATCTGAAGATGGTTTAAGTTGGTCTTACGAGTCAATTTCAGACACAACATTCTATAATGTCACTAATGGCAATGGTAAATTCATTGCTGTTGGAGAATCAATGGAAGATGGTAATGAAGCTGGACCTGGAAAAATATATTTTTCTGAAAGTGGAATTAATTGGGATTTAGCCTATGTCACTCCAGAATCACTTCCTTATCCAAACACACCTATCAATGCAGTTACTTACGGGGAAAACAAATTTGTTGCTGTTGGTGTAAATTATGGAGATGGTAGCATGAGTGTTGCTTTTGTTTCTAATGATGGTATAAACTGGTCTACTGAATCGATGCCATATACTAATTATTTATCTGGAGTTACATATGGTCAAAATATCTTTGTTGCTGTTGGTGATATTAGTTCAATTTTTACATCACCAGATGGTATAAGCTGGACACAACATTCTGCTAGTTTTGAAGATAATGGTTTTATTAATGTATCTTATGGAATTGATCAATTTGTTATTGTTGGTTATAATGGAGTAATTCTCACTTCAAATAATGGGATCACTTGGAACCAAACTCCCACTTCAAATGGTCTTAGTTATTTTGGGATACTCCCTTATTAAAACATCTCTGATAAAGAGATTACTATTTAGTAATCTCTTTATTTTTATAGACTAAATTCAATTTTTTAAATGGTAAAAATAAAATCAATCACTATAGAAAATTAAAATTGAAATACATAACAATAAATTCTCCTTAAAAGTTAGCAATATGAAGATTTGTCAGAAGCATGGTTTGGTTTATGAGCAAAATAAGATCGTTTTTAAAACCTGGGATATGCATAGATTCTAGAAATTTATTTATTTTATATTTTATGATTGTATTAAATATCTGGTTTATTATTCAATCTACACTTAATACATATATATAAAACAAATTATAATATATTCATTTTTATAATCTTTTATGCACTAAGTATATCCCTAATATTTTAAAACTCCTAAAGATTATTTTACAATATCGATCAATAATTAATATTAGTGCTCTATTAGTGTTTGCATAAATCTTGACTACCAATCTCGACTTTATTATTACATTTTGTTTTTAAACTAATAAATACACCTTCTTGACCATTTGTAAGGTATAAACTAATATTATATTTACCAGGTTTAAAATCTTTAATATATGAAATGTTAGTAAATCGAAAATAATAGTAATTAGTTATCTTATATAGTAACTGTTCAATAAAACTGCTCTTTGTATCTAAAAAAAACCAGTATTTAGTTTTATCAGATTGCCAGACTAAGTATTTATTATACTTACTTACATCAAATCCATTTAGATAAACAAACCCATTTAGTATAGCGTATTCATTGCTTAAGTTTGACGAAAATAGCTCTCCTCTACCTGATGAATTATTAAAAATTGTGGGATTCTTAGCTAATGGATAAAAGTGTTGAATGTGAGCATTCATACTTTCGTTATTATAAATACTTAGTTGCTGCGATGTATGATAAGTCTTAATAGCGCGATTAATATCTGGAGGATAATTAATAGTAAATTTTCCTTCCTGATAACTTTGGTATGGTCCTCCATCTGGCAATGCTCGAATAAAACAAACCATAAGCATTATAGTTAATGTAACCCAAAATTTATTACCTGCTAAAAAGTTGTTTGATCTTGATAAAAGGCTAATTATAAATCCTAGATTTAATAAACTATAAATAGCATATCTATCATCAGTACCTGTACTACCAACCCCAATTCTAGCCACTCCAACAGTAAGTGCTGTAGCAAAGAAAAAAATAAACCAGATTAAATATACATTATTATTTCTTATTTCCTTATAGTGAAATAAGATAATAATTATTAATAATAAACCCATGATGAATGGGACATAGGGAATACCTATAAAAAATGTTACTCCAGTAAAACCCAAAATAAATAATATTAAAGCATAAATTGAACTAAATTTATGAGGTAAAAATTCATATGGTAAAATTTTAAAGAAAACAATTCCAATAAGAATAAACAAGATTAAAGTTAAAAACAATAGCAAATTTTCCTTACGTAACAAGCAGTATAACAAAGCTGCGCCAAATAAAATAATCCAGCCACTTTCACTAAATACGTTTAAAAGCATAAATAAGCTATAAAATGCGTAGTTAGTAAGTGTTTTATTCTCTTCAGATTTTATTAAAAACATTATGGATAATAATGAAAATAAAATTTGCATATCTTGTTGTAATGTTACGCTCAGCCAAACATAGGCACCACACAAACTTGGACTTAAGATTAAACAAGTTGCTAGAATAATATTAGCAGTTTTATATTTTGAGTTTACTTTGTTAAGTAACCATGTAAATGGATAAATACTAATCGCCATGATACATTGACTAATATAAAGTAAAGCCCTAAAATTTAACTGCCCAAAAATTTTATAATAAATAAGACAAACTAATCTCGCCATAACTATACGATGATCAACATATTGGTTCATTAATATCAATAATTGATCTTTAAAATTATTAGCTCGAGTAAAATCGTTTAAAAAATCTAGATACGTATTGTAATCATCCGCAATTGGATAATTAATGTTAAAATAGCTTATCAGACAAACAAACATCAATAAACTAATAAATAATGCAACTAAGTTTGCTTTGAATTTCATAAATTACCTTTTTATAGCTTTTAAGCCTAAATTTGCAAAAATTTAAATTATTACATAATGATTATAAACAAATTTGAAAGTACCTATCTATAAAAATCGCAGAGTGAATGCGCCAACTAAATATTGAAAAACGCACCATCTAATTTGTACAATTTAATACTCTATCTAATAATGGGCTTAATACAAATGATGCTAAAAATAGAAGCTTAGCACATACATTACGCTATAGATTTGCAAGCATACTTGCTATTGGGTACAAGAATTTATAATATAAAGAGACTTATGAACAATGCTGATACTAAGATGACATTAAGTTATGCCAAACTATCGCCAGATAATGGTAAAAATCCGGTTAATATAATATTTTCAAAATCATGATATGGCACATTTTTACTTTTGGCCTATTGCAATTATATTACGCGCAAACCCAAGTATAGTGTCGTTTTCTTCCAGTTTTATAAATCCGTTGATAAGGTCATTAAATTTTTGATCTGAGAAATCCTTGTACACTGTATTTCTGGTGTTTTGTAGCTCACGTCTATATAATGATTTTCCCTCAGTAGTAGTTAAAACAGCCCGGTTTATTTTCAAAGTGATATTATGCAGATTAAGTTGCTTAATAATACCAAATAATGAATCCCCTACATTATTCTGATAGACATTTTTAAGGCAAAACTCTTGAAGAATATTAGTTCGGTCTTGTAATAAGGTTGTTTCTGGATAGCTAAACAATCCGCGACCATGGTCATCAACATCCTCATAAGCTAGGATTTCGTTGCTATTTAACTTTTGGTATAGTTTGCTCAAAATTGCTTGGTGGTGGGGGTGGATGCAATAATGTGTATTAATACCCACTTGCCATAAATAAAATCAAATGACTGACCTAGTTTTTCAATCTCGTTTACTTCCATGCAGATGAATTCAATATTTTAAAGATTTTTACTTTTAGCTTTTTCTTTGGCAATTGCTAATGAAGATTCACTACGATCTATAGCAATTACTTTTCCTAAATTACCAACATATTGGGCTAATCAACAAGTCATATCACCCATACCACAACCAAACTCAAGCACATTCATACCATGCCTGAGTCCATTTTCTAAGCCAGATATACCATAGGTTTGATAAGATTTTAGAATTCTTCTAAATTGGCGCTCACTTATTGATAACCTTTGAATTGCTTCTGAGCTAATTATGTTTTTATGCAAATAGTATCTAAGATTAATTTTTTATTCGAATTTTGTCATTTAATAAAATGATAGTTTTCATATTATGCCTAATAATTTTAAATTTATCCACAATTAGCGGACATTTCTATTTTAATTTGACAAGTTATCATTTTAGGTTTGCTAAATGAGCAGTAGGGATAGTATAATAGTTTAAATAAGCAGCAAAGTTTGGGTCTTAAACTCAGATTAGATAATAAATATTTTAAAGGAAATAATGTGAGTATAAAAAAACTATTAGCCACTTCATCCGTATTTTACTTTGTATTAATTTTATTTGGTTGTAATTCAGGAATTAATCAAAATAATATGAATAAAAGTGTAACTTCATCTTTGCATGAAGCTTCAAACAATAAAATAAACAGTAATGGAATGCCTAACTCTTTTATGGTTTCTGGAAAGTTGCGAGGGTTAGACGTTAATCTTTCGATTCAGGACGGTAATACTTTAACAAGAATTTTCTCTAATGGCGAAAGTGAGGATTGTCAAATGAGATTACCAGGAGATGGTTTTTATACCGGAGCTTATTCATCAAAATATGCTATGTTTGGATTGTTATCTGAAAATGGATATATGTTAGTTATCGAGTCTGATAGTCAAGGATCTAGTACTCCAAATGTATTTGATAAACATCTTCCTTCAGGAAGGATGTTATCAGTAGAAAATTATGCTGCTCCTACTTTTCTAGTTGCGGTTGGAAATCGTGGATTAGCTGAAATTATTTATAACCGAGAGTATACCAATATTTATTATAACCAAATAGAATCTGGTATAAATTTTATAGATATAGCATATGATACTAGACTTAATCGTTGGTTAGCATTAGGTAGAAGAGAGAGCGATGAATCTGAAAACATCTTCAGTGTAGTTTATAGCGCTCAAGATTGGCGTCGCGATTGGAGCTTAATAGATAGATTTCCGTTTCAAGCAACTAGTATATTAGTAGACTCTGGCTCTGGTAATATAGCACTTTTTGCTGCTCAGAGCGGCACTTCTGGTTATACGAAAGTAGCAGTTATTGATTCAAATAACAATGTTAATATTATTACCACTCCTACCACACAAAATATCGTTGGAATGGATTCAGGTAATGGGGTTTTGATTGGTGTTGCTGATGGTGGTGACCTTATACGATCATTGGATGGCGGATTAACATGGAGTTTAAAACCTGCGGATTCAAATGATACAGTTAGTTTTAAAAGTATAGTATTTAGTCAAGGTATATTCCTCATGAGAGGTTTAGATCGTAGCGGATATTATGTTACTTTAACAACTGAATATGGGGATGTTGTAACTAGTACACGTATTCCACCATTTTCTGCGATATCTTCAGGTCCAGATTTTGCCTGTGGGATAAATACAGAATCCTATCCATACTCTACCCCTTTATATTGCTGGGGTTCCAATGAAGCTGGCCAATTAGGTTATGGAGGGTTAGTAAGTATCCCATTACCTAAAAGGATTAAAATGAGACAAGAAAATATGTCGCTTGAGAGTAACGTAGATCATGTATTCCAGTCCGTACTATCCGGAGGAAAGCATGCGTGTGCTGCAGAAGAAAACCGTAGCAATCCTGGGAGCTACTACTTATATTGTTGGGGTAATAACGAGTATGGTCAACTAGGAAATAATGAGTCAGATGATTTTATTACTAAACCAAGTTACCCGGTATCTGGGCAATTATTTACTAGTTATGCTTTAGGCAGGAATCATACTTGCGGTGTGAATCTTAAGAAGCAGATATGGTGTTGGGGCTCTAACCTGTTTGCTCAACTCGGTGTTACGGCAAAAATAAATCATTCCGAAGTACCGGTTCAGATTCAGAATTCAAATCAGTTTAAAAGTGTTGCTATTACTAGAAATAGCAGCTGTGGAATTACTGAGAGCAATCAAGTCTTCTGTTGGGGGAGCAATAATAATGGTCAATTAGGTATTGGCCAGATTGGTGATAAATTTTATACTCCTACCATGCTACCTATATCTTTATATTATTTATCTTCAGGAACTGGCAATCATATTTGTGGTTTATCACCATTTGGCAATTTGTATTGTTGGGGTAAAAATGATTCAGGTCAACTTGGAATTGGAATTGCCAGCCAGTATCCAGAAGATACGCCACAACTTATAGCTTCTGAAAAAAAATTCATTCAGGTAAGCACCGGTAGATCGCATACATGCGCTCTTGATCATAATGGTTATGCTTATTGTTGGGGTAGTAACCAATATGGTCAGTTAGGTATTCCTAAATCTAACGTTTTTAAACCAACAGATCCTGTAACAGTTGAGGGCAAGTATGTAACTTGGTCAAACATAACAACAGGAGATGACTTTACCTGTGGAGTAAGTCATAATAAGAGCTATTGCTGGGGTAAGAATGATTCAGGTCAACTTGGATATAATTCTAGAATTGATCAACATACTCCTGTTTGGATTAATTCTTATTAAGATTCAATGCTAAACTAGTAAAGGCTTTTTATAATATAAGCCTTTACTACAAGATCAGGTAATTCTTAAAAATCATACTTGTCTTATAGCACAGTCAATAGCATAATTTTAATCAATAGAAGAGTATTGCGATGCTATATCCAAATAAAAAAACATTACTAGAAACCAATCCTCCATATAGCTCTCATTAATGCTTTAAATATTAATTTATGTGAAATAGCTATCTCCATTGCCCATACGGTTACTAAAAGTTAGTATAAATTTATCACAATAGCTAAATACATCAAGCTTTCATTAGACTAAATATAACATATATTAACAAATTATTATTTACAAATTCGGAGTTAGATCATTATGGAGTTTGTCATCATCCTGAACAATATAATGTTGATTTGATTTTAATTTTATATTATAATTTCCAAATCGGTGATTTGAGTAAATAAACTTTTGGGGGGATTTTGTATGCATATTTTTAGATTGGTTAAGGGCACTAGATTTAATGTTACTTAAAATAAATTTGAGAATATTATAATCAATGATTACAAAAACCTCAAAAATAGAATATGGCTTAATAGCTACAATACACAAGAATTAGTATACATATTTGCAATAAATTCCAAACTGTCTTTTTCGATTTGAGATTTTTTATCATCATCTAACTGATCATAAGTACGATATATCATACCAAGACGTGGATTATTGACTAATTTATCTCTGTTTGTTACAAGAAAATGCCAGTATAGATAATTAAATGGACACGCATTAGTACCATTTTTCTGTTTAACGTCATAAGTACAATTTTTACAATAATTAGACATTTTGTTTATATAAGCACCACTTGCTGCATAAGGCTTACTTGCTAGATAACCTCCATCTGCAAATAAAATCATTCCAGAAACATTTGGTAATTCAACCCATTCATAGGCATCGGCATATACAATCAAAAACCACTCATTGATTTCTTTAGGGGATATTCCGGTAAGTAAAGCAAAATTTCCAAGCACCATCAAGCGCTGAATATGATGAGCATAGGCATTATTCTTGGTATTAGTGATACATTGTCTTAAGCAGTTCATTTTAGTATCAGCTGTCCAATAAAAGTCAGGCAATCTATTTTTAGCTGACAAAAAATTACTCTCTGAATAATTAGGCATTTTAAGCCAATAAACACCACGAACATATTCACGCCACCCTATAATCTGGCGGATAAACCCTTCAACCGAGTTAAGAGGAGCTTTACCAGAAGTATAAGCATCTTCAGCCATTTTTATACATTCGATAGGTAAAAGTAAGCCACAATTAAGATAAAGGCTCAAATGAGAATGAAATAGCCAAGAGTTTTCCTCTAACATTGCATCCTGATAGTCACCAAATAAACATAAGCGTTCTTCAATAAATAGCCTCAGTGCTGCAACTGCCTCAAAACGAGTTACTCCATAATGAAATGGGTATAGATCACCAAAATGGCTAGCAAACCGCTTTTCTACTAGGGATAATACTTCATTTGTAATAGCATCAGAATTATTCTGATAAGTAACTGGTATTGCTATTTTTGACTTTATTGGTTTTCGATTATTTGCATCATAATTCCATTCACCACCAGCAGGCTTATCGCCATCCATTAAAATCTTAAATTGCTGTCGTAATTCCCGATAAAAATATTCCATTCTTAGCTGAGTGCGACCTCGCGCCCAATTGGCAAATTTAGCTGGACTAGATAAAAAGCGACTATCTTCGCGAATCTCAACCGGAAGGCTAAATATCGCTTCCCAAGATTCAATGGCCTTAAGCACACGGTATTCTCCAGGAAAAGTAACTACTATTTTATTTACCTGGTTACGTTTTATTACACGGGCAACTTCCGTAGTAAATGATCCAGTATTATCAGGATCATCTAGCTTGCTATAAATTACTTTATATCCATTTTGTTTTAATTCAATCGCAAAGTGGCGCATAGCAGAGAATAAAAAAGCAATTTTTTTCTTATGATGCCTTACATAGATAGTTTCTTCCAAAGATTCTACCATAAGAATAATATCATTATTTTTGTCACAATCAGAAAGACTGGAAATAGAATGACTTAATTGATCACCAAGTATAAACCTCAAAGAAACGTTCATATTATCCCTTTAGTTCAACATTATCAAAAGACACATCCTTACTACAGGCCATCTTAACGATCCAATTAATATTGATAACATTATATATCATGCTAAAATCTCCTCCCCATCCCAAGCATAACATTTTCCACTATTTTCAGGGCTTAAAGTATTAATTACTTCAAGCATTTTTGATACTGAATAATCAGCTGTAAATAGTTTACCAACAGGAACATTAGACTGGAATGGCTTTGAAAGTCGGCTATCAACAGTTCCCGGATGAAGTCCAACAATAATTGATTCTCTGTAACGCATTTTCATTTCAATTGATAGATTTTTGATTATCATATTTAACGCCGCTTTTGATGCGCGATAACTATACCAACCGCCTACTTGATTATCGCTAATACTCCCCACTCGTGCAGATAGTGCAGCAAAAATTGCACGCCGATGTTTCGTAAGCTTTGGTAAGAAATGCTTACCCACAATTGCTGGGAAAACAGTATTTGCTAAGATAACTTCTTGAAATTTAGCAATTGATAATTCTTTCATTGACTTTTCAGGCATAAGTTCATTATTGTGTAAGATTCCAGTTGCTACTATAACTAAATCTAGTGAAGCATTTTGAGAGGCAATTTCAGCTGAAGTTGCAATTGAATTTTCATCCGTATAGTCTATCTCATAAAATTTTACATTGTTAATATTCGAAGTTTGGTTACTTTTCGAAAAACCAAAAATTTGAGCATCAGGATAGAGTTCACTAAAATTTCTTATAAATGCACTACCTATCGCACCAGAACTACCAATAACTACAATATTATTCATTATACTCCTATCAATAGTAAAAGCTTTAGCAAATTAGTCGAAATATCAACCACTATTATAATCAATTGATAAGACAGTCCGGAGATTTATTTCAAGTTAGCATGAATAGATTGACACAAGATAACTAGATACTTATTTTATTGCGAACTAAATTCAAAAATTAAATCTCTATTACTAATATGCCTGATTATTCCTAAGAATAGTATATTGAATGTATTTCCTTAGAGATAGGCAACACTTATCCCAAAGACATAGTTTATAGTTTGTAGATTATAAATAAATTAGAAGGAGTGTAATAAAATGAATGAAAAGCTTAAATTTGTACCAAGATTATTAGATAGTGAAAAGATGGCTGAATTATTTAGAGAATTTAATATTTTTAATTGTAACTCTAATAAAATTTAGGTATATTTTTCAACATAAACTCTATAGTTATATATCAAATTTTCTCATGCTAAAGTATCTCCTCAAGTTTTAATTTATATTTTTCATAATATTAATATAAAAATCAATTCTTATTGTTTATAAATATATCAATTTTAAGGAATAATTATGCAGCGAAGCGAAAAAGAAACAATATCAATTTGGGATGATATAACTAAAAAATCAAATTTATTTGTAGCTAAATTAAAAGAAAATATTACTACGGATGTATGTATTGTTGGTGCTGGAATAGCTGGTTTAACCATAGCATATAATTTACAAAAAGAAGGTAAATCTGTAGTGCTTTTAGATTCAATTGACATTTTAGCTGGAGAAACGTCACGAACAACAGCCCATATTACTGCTGTTTTAGATGATAGATTTTTTAGATTAGAATCAATGTTTAGTCCAGATGAAGTAAAAATCGCTGCTGAAAGTCATATTTCAGCAATCAATTATATAGAAAAAATAATTAATGAAGAAAATATAGAATGTGATTTTGAAAGGATTAATGGTTACTTAGTTGCTCTAGATGAGAAGCAAGAGCAAGAATTTTTGAAAGAAAAAGAAGCGGTAATTCGTGCTGGGTTCACCAACATGAAAATCGTAGCATCAATACCTGTTAGCCAAATAAATCACATGGGTCCTGCAATGGAATTTTCCCAACAAGCTACCTTCAATATTGTTAAGTATATTAACGGTCTTACTCATGCATTTAAAAAATACGGTGGCAAGTTATTTATCAATTCTCATGTTAAGGAAGTTAAAGGTGGGAAAAATGCTTATGTAATTACTGAAGATAAGTTTACTATTCACGCTGCCTCAATAGTTGTAGCAACAAATAGCCCAATTAATGGTAAATTAAAAATACATAAAAAGCAAGCTTCTTATCGGACTTACGCCATAGCATGTAAAGTACCAAAAGATAGTTATCCGAATTTTTTACTTTGGGATATGCATGAACCATACCATTATGTGAGGTTATTAAGAGGCGATACTGAAGATTTTTTAATTATTGGTGGTGAAGATCATAAGACGGGACAAGCAATAAATATTGATAATAGATATGATAATCTTGAAAAATGGGCAAAAAAATACTTTTTGAATCTTGATACAGTAAAATATAAATGGTCTGGTCAAGTAATGGAACCAATAGATTATTTAGCTTTTATTGGTCGAAATCCAACTGAAAGTGGAAATATATATTTAGTAACAGGTGATTCTGGACATGGAATGACCCATGGCACGATTGCAGGCATATTAATTCCGGATTTAATTCAAAATAGAAAAAATTCATGGGAAGAATTATATAGTCCAGCACGAATGACGTTATCAGCAATTTCAGACCTAATCTCAGAAAATGCTAATGTTGCATGTAATATGGTTAAAGATTGGTTGAGCCCAGGCGAAGTAAGTAAAATTGAAGATATTAAATTTGGCGAAGGTGCCATTATTCGTGAAGGATTATCTAAAATAGCCGTATATAAAGATTATAACGGCAAAATTTATAGATGCTCAGCTACATGTACTCATTTAGGTTGCATTGTTCATTGGAACGATAGTGAAAAAACTTGGGACTGTCCATGTCATGGATCACGTTTTGCCATAGATGGAAAAGTTTTAAACAGTCCAGCTAAAGAGCCACTAAGAGTAATCAGTTAGTTTGTAATTAATTTAATTTTATATTTTGATCATTTTAGGAATATAAATTATTGGCAAGCTATATCTAAATTTGTATACTCACCAGCATAACGTTTTTGATTATGTTGACCTGGCAACTCATCTGGCGATCCTCGTGGGATAACCATGTCAATAGGATCTTCAGGTTTTGGCTCTGGCATTGTATCTGGTGGTATGGTAATTGGTCTTTTAGGTTCTAAAATATCTTGCCTACTCATGTTTTAATTCCTATAAATATTTAGTTATATTAAACTCGATCTTTCGCCGGAACATTATCTTTATGTGCACAATAAGCACAACAATATATAACGTTATCACTTTCAACTCCATGACCAATCACTTTACATTCGCAACTTTTACATACTGGCGCTAACTTGTGTATTGCACATTCAAAACAATCAAATATAAATTTTTCACCTTTATAGTTAATTTCAAATGCCTTATCATAATTATTACCACATACTATACATTTTTCCATTATATTTTCCAATTTAAAATTTTGCTAAATTTAGATTTTAAAAAAGTTGGCGAATGGTTACACTTGCCAACTTAGCTTTAATTAATACTTTGTATCATAAAAATCATAGATTGATCTACCCCATTTTTCATCAGAAAATTCAGGCCATTGATCTTTATTAAAACCAGAAGCAGATTTTAATTTTTCTTTATCAACATTGATAATAAATGCTTCTTCATCTTTACAATAATCTAGAGTTTTCCAAGGAAGTGCATAAAAATCACTTCCCATTCCTAAAAACCCACCAAATGATAATACTGCATAACGCACTTCACCACTAAGCTTATCTAGTACAATTTCTTCAATCTTACCTAAATTCTCTTTTTCTTGGTTTATAACACTTTTACCAATAACATCTTTTGTAGCAACAACTTGTTGCGATTTAACTGTAGTCATATATATCTCCTTTAAAATTAAAATATCGACTTTCAATAATAATTCTTATTTTTTAAAATTTATCAAACCTGAAGTTAATTAAAACTATCCACCAACTGCTTCACCACCATTTACATGAATAACTTGGCCAGTTACATAGCTTGAATCAATATTACTAGCTAAATACACGTATGCTGAGGCTAATTCATAAGGTTGGCCAGGCCTTCCAAGTGGGGTATGTTTACCAAACTCTTTTAAATGATCTGGCGAAAAGCTTGCTGGAATTAAAGGTGTCCAGATAGGACCCGGAGCTACCCCATTTACTCTTATTCCTCTATCAGCTAACAGTTCAGCAAGCGTTCGAGTAAAGGTTAGATTTGCACCTTTTGTTGCACTATAATCAATAAGCTTTTTATTTCCTCGATATGCTACCACCGATACCGTATTTACTATTGAAGCCCCACTTTTCATATGTTTAAGTGATGCCTGTGTGAGATAAAACATTGAATAAACATTTGTTTGAAAAATATGATTTAAACTCTCTTCTGTAATATCATTCATATCATTTGTTTCATATTGTTCGCCAGCATGATTAATTAGGACATCCAATTTGCCAAATTTTTCAATAGTTTTAGAAACTATTAAATCACTATGTTTTTTATATCTTAAATCGCCACTAATTAATATACATGTTCCACCATATTTTTCGACTTGTAGTTTGGTATCATTAGCATCTTCATCTTCAGATAAATAAGAGATAACTAATTTTGCCCCTTCTTTAGCAAAAGCTATTGCAACTGCTTTACCAATTCCACTGTCTCCGCCAGTTAAAATTACAACTTTATCTTTTAATTTATTGCTTCCTTTATAATCAAAATTATCATGCTTAGGATAAGGTTCCATATCTTTTTCATAGCCTAGCAAATCTTGTTGTTGATGTGAATTAATCTCTATATTAGGTTTCATTTTTTGCTATCTCCATTTTTAAAGAGTACTTTCTATATTTATTCCATAAAATGCCTATTTTCAATTATATTTAGGCTAATTTTTTCATGTTTTTTATTAATAAACTCATCATCAGAAAGCATATCATTATATTTACAATATTGCTTAAATTCATGATTTAAATAGTTACTCATTTATAACTTCCTTTATTATAA
>CALFYC010000227.1 GCA_937952895.1 uncultured Neisseriaceae bacterium | reverse complement strand
ATCCTGACATTCATAAGTTCAAAATCTTAAGTGACGTAGCTATGGGTTCAACCCAATACTACCAAATGAAAGATAAAATGGAGCAACGCTATAAAGATGGAATACTTACAGACTATGAATTAAATTTATATCAGCAAATAAAAGAGCAAACTCAAGAGCGTAGTATATTCAAACAGTTCGATCCTTATAAGACAGATGAAGACTTAAAAGGATATGGAGAAATAGATAGACTTAAAAGTGGCTTCTGGCAAGCTGTTACTCATAACTCAGAGTTACCAACAGAGTCATTGATATTCTTTAGACCAGCTGGTAAATTTATTCATAAGCGTACTGCTACAGAAGATTATGCATCTTCGCAGTTACTTGGTAATGATATGGCGATGTGGACAAAACCATATGCACATATGATTAAGCCAACACTGAACAAATTAGCATCTATTAAAAATGAAGACTTCATGCCAGAAGAAACAAAGGAGCGTAGAAATATTGATGAGTACTTTGAAGCATTAGACTACATTAAGAATAGAAGATTATACAAACAGCATATGGAAGAAGGTAGTGTTGAAGAAGCTGGAATATATAAAAACAAATATTTGTCTAATCCATATGGAGCACTAACTCTTAACATGGACAATGACAAAGAAATGACAAAAACATACATTGCTTTTAATAACAGAGACAGACAATATTATGCTGCATTCTCATCTGAACGTAGTGCTGAGGAAAGAGAGAAGATAATCAATATGTTGCCATCTGTGCAATCAGAAATACTATCCAAAATATGGCACAGAAGAGATACAATAGAAAATGCTCAAAACAATAACAAAGATATAGGAGAAGCAATTGGTGATGTTATAATGGATGAAAGACAAAGCAATATCCAAAATAACAAACAATTGTATAATGAATATCAAAAAAGCCCAGAAGCAAAAAACTCTTCATTCGAAGAATATCTATCAGATAAGAAAGCTGAAAAGATAGTTCAAGAAAGAACTGGTATGCCATCCGAAGATTTCGTTGGATGGGATCCACGAATAGATATCAATGACATCAAATTAAAAACACTGATGATTGGTAAAGAAGATGTAAGAGAGTTTGGTTTTTGGCAAAGTGACGAAGATAGAGTTAATAGAATGTTTGTTCTGGAAAATAACAGCAAGCAAATTGATAATGTCGACGCTATTAAAAGAGATATGCAGAACGCAAATCAAGAGAAAGAGATTCTAAAAAATAGACTGTATAAGTCTGGTATTAGAATATCCAGTATGACTTCAACACCCTCATCAAACGATGATTTAGATATATTCATAGAGTAATTATATGACAATTCCAGTACAACGAATTGGTGCAGTTCTAGGCGCACTATCACAAGACCCATTAGATAATCCAATTGCTGGTATTGCAGGTGGCATGGTTGGATACTATGCTGCTTCCAAATTAGATATTAGAACAGCCGTTAAGCCATATGCGCAGATTATTAAATCAGTAAGAGTAACTGGTCAATCTAATGTCAACTATGGTAATGCCTTAATGGACAAACTAAATACATTCTCAAAGTTACATGGTGAAAAACTTGGCAACAAAGAGTTTGAAAGTAGCCTTGGCACAAGATTGTCAAACCTAGATTTAATCTATCATCAAAAATATCAAACATCATTATTTGGTGCTGGAGATTCTGTTGCAGTTAAAATGCAAACAGCATTGTCACAACTTGGAAGTGTTACAAATAACTCTACACAAAAATCATTGTTATCTGCATTCGGTATAGATGTGCCATTACAAAGTGTTAATGGTGCTCCATACGAAGAACGTCAAGCAAGAAGAGGTATAAGCAGAGTTACAATTGCAGCAGATGCACAACTAGGAGATAAGCTAGATCTTATTAAGGCACATTTAACTTCTAGTCTTGGGCATGGCATTGGAGAAGATGAAGCAAATAGAATCGTTAAAAGCCTAACGCCAGCTATTGAAGGTATGCCAGAGATGCAAATTGAAATGGCAGACAACCTTAAATTTATTAGTCCAACTGGTAAAAGACATGAATTCCCATTGCAGTATGCTGACAACACTGGAGCAAGATATGGGTTTAGTGGGAACACAGCTATGCTAAGTAATAGCTGGAATCCATTTGGACATCTATACCATGCCAACAGAAATGTTCCACCAGAACTTGAGCACCTACTTGGAAGAAGCGGTGTGCCAACAGCAGATGATGTATTGAAGCCATTTCAACCAATTGAAATGTTATCAACTTTTGATAAAACCAAAAGTGCAGATGTTCAATTAGGTAAGTTTGCAGCAGAAATGAAAACTATGTTTCATAATGCGCCCAACTTTATGTTAGACGCAACAGACCCTATGGCTATCAATCTATCTTCATTAGTTGACATTAGTTATACATATGTTCCAAACCATGAAGGTGGCGGACAGTTAGCACAGATTAGTAGAACTGCTGGCCCAAATGGAGAGGCTTCTATATTCGATAGTCTAATGGTTCAGCTTGGTGAAAAGTCTAGTATTGGAAATGTAATGTCTATTAACTCTTCTAACGACACAACTTCTGTATCTGGAGTTAAGGCTATTGATCCAAGCATTGCACAAGACCATTCAAGAAGACATGCCACAGTTACAAATCGTGACTTTGTTATGACCGATGAACATCGTGCTGTTATTAGAAAGTATACTGGATTAGATTATGAAGGCAAAAATATGGCAGCACTTAGCGGCTTTGGTAATGCCAGAGAGCGTAGCGCATTGTTGATTGATGACAACTTATCATTAGCTGTATCTCATATCTTTGGCGACAAATATACCATTGACGATGGTGCTGGACTATTTGTTAATCCAAAAGACTTTGAAGAACGCAGAATGGTAAACATAGATTTTCCAAATCTAGGTACAGCAGAAAATCCACGATACAACATGTCCGAAGATATGGTAAGAGCATTAGCTCAAAAGAATGGATCAATAAATCCATCACAAATATTAGGCTTAGATAATGTTGGAGATGTAATGCATCTTGGTAAAGAATACACAGATGCCAGAATTGCTAATGTTTATAAGTTCCAAGACTACCTAAGAGTGTATATGGAAGCTAGATATATGCCAGATGATTGGATTAAGATTTTCTCAGAAGTTGCTAAGTCTGGACAAACTATGTTTGGTAAAAATGCTTTACGTGCACAAGCTAACGCAAAAAGATTATCTATGATGCAGCAGTTAAAAGACGCCAAGATTTTAACTACAAATGTTACAACAGCTGGAGTTGAATTTAGAATCAAAACTGCAGGTGCAAGCGAAGTTATTATTAACCATACTTCTGGTAATCTAAAAACCTATAAAGAAATCATGAACTTAACAACTAGAACATATAAAGAAACATTTGGAACAAATTCAGTTCCAAGTGTATCAATCATCTTAAATAGAAAAGATGCTGGGTATAAGTTTGTTGATGCTGCATTAAATCCTAAAGACACAAGCATAATGCCAACATTGGAAGGAGTTAAGTCTGCCTATATGGACCAATTGTTTGTTGAAAACAAAGCTGGACGTTCTGCATTTATTAATTTAATAGACAGATTAGAAACCACTCAACCAGCTGGATATCAAGATGACCTTGACTTTATGCATAACTACACTCAGTCTGGTGGTTACAAAACTATTGCTGCTGGAGGTCAAGGTTCTAAGGATGCATTCAGAGCACGTATGAAAAGCATTGTAGACAAATCATTTACAAGTCTTGGTGACTTCAATAATGTCAAAGTATTAGCTAGTCAAGATGTTGGACCAGCAATCAGAGGTGCTGGTAACGAAGGAGCTATGTCATGGCTTGAAAGAATGAACCTGAAGATGTCTGGTTACACAGAAGATGATATCTCACATATGATGAATTGGAATAGAGATGCTTTACATGAGCTTAACTTAATGACCTCATCCACAAGTAATGG
>CALFYC010000226.1 GCA_937952895.1 uncultured Neisseriaceae bacterium | reverse complement strand
AGCTAAGAACCCCATAAATTGGCTTTGGTCTTGAGTAATTTGCATATGTGCTTGAGGGTGATTTTGTTGAGTGTATTCCCGAATTTCTTTCAAAATAGGATGCTCTTTTATGCCATATTTTATAGCGTATTGGTATAATTCGGGAGTAATGTCAGTTTTTAACAATTTAAATTAATTCCATATAAATTTACTTATGGTTATAACTATAATAAGCATATGAATCATGAGGTAGGGTAGTTTGTGCTTCAATCTTTTCTTCTTCTTGATCACGAAAACCAACATCCCACCAGGTTTCTCGAAGATCTTTTTGCTTCTTTCTAAGTTCTGGTTTGCTTTTTAACATTTCATTAATAAAGTTTGTTGCTTCAGAAACATAAGCAGTATTTTTGGTCATGATTTTTATCTTTCTTAAGTAATTATAGTTTAACTTGTTCGATTACCATGGGCAACTAGTCGCTCATGGAGAAATGATGCTTGAGTATAACGATCAGAAATTCTTACATCAGGCCTTGCATGGACAAATAGTGGAATTGAGAATCTTGATTTTAAACGCTCTTCTCCTGTTGGATTAATTACACGGTGTTTAGTCGATTTATAATAGCCACCAGTTGCTTCTTGTAACATATCGCCAATATTAATTGCTAGCATCCCAGGATCAACTGGAATATCTACCCATTTTCCTTCATTGTCTTGTAACTGTAGCCCAGAACTAGATGCTGCAGCTAAAATAGTAAAGATATTACTATCATGATGTGCTTCAGAACGTACAGCGCCATTAGTATTATCCCCAAGAAGTGGAGGGTAATGAATAATGCGAAATAAAATTTGAGATGAATCTTTTATCATACTAGGAAGTGGTTCGGATAGCTTGCTTTGAATTTCACTTGGTAAATTATCATTAAGCCAGTTAATTACTACGTCACTAACTGAGAGCATTTGTTCATATAGTTTAAGTGTTACATCAGATAACTCTTTAGGGTAGCGACCCCATGCATAGTAATTATAGAATTCTTTTAGATCACGAAATTTTGCACCAATTGCAACTTCAGAAACGTTAGTTGGAAAGAAACCATCTTGAGTAACTTCGTCAAATAAATATTGCTCTTTATAGTCACTTTTAAAAAAAAATTCCCATTCTTTAAAGGCTTCTTGCATCAAACCATAATCAATTGGGTGATTTTTAGTAACAACAAATCCCGTTTGATGTAATGATTCAGCAAAATCATGGCTTGCATTAGGTGAGTTAAAATCTATTTGTGAAACGTTCATGAAATAATTTTTCCTTTTGAGTTATTTACTAACATATGATCCCACCGCCTAAGCAGAGTTCATTTTGGTAAATTACAACCGATTGGCCAGGTGTAATTGCCCATTGTGCGTTAGTAAATTTTAATTGTATTTTTCCATCAGCTAAATAGCTAAGATAGCATTCTTCATCTTGCATGCGGTAGCGTGTTTTTGCAGTATATACGCCTTCTTTAGGTAAAACCCCATTATAAAAACTTAAATCATTCGCAATCAAAGAATCTTTTAATAGTAATGGATGATTATGCCCTTGAACAACAATGATTTCATTCGTAATGAAATTCTTATCAGCAACAAACCAAGCCTCTCCATTACCGCCAATTCCAAGCCCTTTGCGTTGACCAATTGTATAATACATTAATCCTATATGTTCTCCCATAATTTTACCATCAGGCGTAACCATATGTCCAGGTGTTGTTTGCATATAGCTTGAGAGAAACTCTCTAAATGGTCGTTCACCAATAAAACAGATTCCGGTACTATCTTTTTTATCGGCATTGGCTAAATTAAGTGATTTAGCAAGTTTTCGAACTTCAGGTTTAATAAGTTCTGCCAAAGGAAATATTGCATGATTTATTTGATATTGATTTAAGCGATATAAAAAATAACTTTGATCTTTATTTAAATCATGTGCTTTAACCAGTATTTCTTGGTCATTTAGTTTAGTTTTGCCAACATAGTGCCCAGTTGCAATATAGTCCGCATTAATTGACAAAGCGTACTCTAGAAATGCTTTAAATTTGATTTCAGAATTACATAAAATATCTGGATTTGGAGTTCGCCCATTTTGATATTCAGTTAAAAAATATTTAAATACACGCTCCTTATATTCCTTAGCAAAATTTATAATTTCAATATCAATGCCAATCTTATCAGCAACAGCTATGGCATCAATACTATCTTCTTTAATGGTGCAATAATCATCATTATTATCATCTTCCCAATTTTGCATAAATATTCCAACAACATCATAACCTTGCTGCTTTAATAAATAAGCACTGACAGAAGAATCTACGCCACCTGATAGTCCAACTACAACCTTTGTCATTTAGTTATACCACTTAAATCAGTATATTGTGAAATTAAATCTAAAGAAAATCGTTTATTAGCTAAATAGTCGTTTAAACAACGCATTACAAATGGGGTGCGGTGTTCTTTAATTCGTGCCTTAATTGTATCTAAAGTAAGCCAATTGGCGGCAACTACACCATCATCGCCATATATTGGATGTGGATTATTAATATTGCTACTTGATACATTACCAGTAAAACAAAAACGTAAATAAGTTTGATTAGAAGGTAATTTATATAAGTATATACCAACTATAGCAGTTGGTGTGAAATCTAAACTAGTTTCTTCTTTTACTTCACGAATTACTGCTGCTAAAATATCCTCATTTTCTTCAATATGACCGGCTGGTTGGTTTAATTTTAAGCCATGTCTAGTGTCATCAGTTACAATAAGAAATTTAGTTTCATGCTCAATGATTGCAGCTACAGTAATATTAGGTTGCCATTTAGATTTAGTATTTGTTTTAGAATGCATCATACTCTTTTTAAAAGCAAAATTAATAGAGAATTATACCATGTGGGGACCTATGAATTTTAAAAATTAGATGTTATAATACCCCGTTACGTTACAAAATTTTGTTTCATGTCTAACGATATATTAAACGTTGTTCTAATGTAATTGATGTAGGTTTACAGGATAAACTTTAAGGAGATAAAGATGTTAAGAAAAAGAATTTTAGCTATCCTAGTTACTTTATTTGCTATTAATTTAGTGGCTTGTAATGGTGGTGGCTCCTCAAGTGGTAGTTCAACTCCATCGGGTAGTTCACATGGCATAGAAATGCAAACCCCATTAGATGGAACTATTGGTGTTGGAGTTCTACCTACGATTAGTTTTCAATTTGGAGAATCATTAGTTACTAATTCAGTTCATTTGTCTCTACATGAAGGTTCCCTAACTGGGGCTACTGTAGATGGTTATACAGGTCTAGGCCAAGATAATCAATATACTTTTAAGCCAAGTCAAAGTTTAACTTATGGTCAACTATACTACGTGGTAGCTGATGCTGTGGGGGTTGATGGTGTAGATATGGATGGCACTTTTACTTTTACAGTTATGGATGCACCTCCAACCCCATCCTCTGCAACTCTTGGAACAATCTATTATCATGGTTATGTGCCAGAGTCTTTATCTAGTGCTTTTCAAGATTATATGACTTTAACTGATAATAATTATACTGATGTAATTATTTCTAATTATATAGCAGGAGCAATGCTTGGACATTTAATTGATAAGGCATTTCCAGGAATACACTATATTCGTGACTATATTTTTGGAACGATGTATGGTCAGTGGTTACAAGAGAATTTAAATTCATCATTGTATGTTACAAGTAGTAATTTACTTGCACCATCGCCATTACAAGCATCAGTAATGGGGGTTGGCCAAGGTGGTCCTTACCAAATCAATGCTTATTATTTCGACATGGTGGCAGGAACTTATTATCCACAAGGTCATTCATTATCTAATTATGCAGCAATTCAAAAAAATATTGGTTATACATTGTTTACTCCACCAGAATCACAAGCGGCACAAAATACTAAAGTGACTCCGGCACAATTTAATGATAAATTCTTTGGACCAATGGTAACTGCATATTTTCATATTAATGATTTAATTTCATTAGAATCCTTAGAAAATGGATCACAAGGTTATATTTCTAGTGCAGCACCAAATTATCCAACATGTATGACTAAATTTATATCAATGCCAAATGCTCCCTTAGATGTGGTTATGAATTATGCTTATAACCAAGGATATTATGGTGGTTTAGATAAACAAATTACCGATTATTGCGTAACCATGGATGAAGCTGCTTTCCTTAATAAATATAACGGTAGTTATAATATGGCAAATGGTGATGAATCTATGGAAAGTAGTTCATATACTCAATATCCATATCAAGTAAGATTTTATTTAGATGAGATGGGTAATACATCAACTTTGTCTCCAACAACTACAAATAATTTATCATTTAGTATGCAGGAGATGAAAAATATATTTACATATGTTTATCAAACTATTTGGTATCTAAATTCAAGTAATCAGTATCTAGCTATAACACCAGCACAAGCAGGGGTAGCATTTGATACGGCTCTATCGACTGAAGGAGTATCCATATCATCAGTGCTAAATATAAGTGATACTGATGATAGGAATAAAATATTTGATGTGTTAACTACAGCAATTAATACACTAGAGACAAATTTAGGGACAAACTTCCTTTATGTTTCATTAACTCAGCTTAAGTAGTTTATTATATACAGGTTTTAAAATCCAGATTGGGGGCATTATAAATCTTCTGGTCTGGATATTTAATAATAATTAAAATATGTGGATTATAGAATGGAAAATTTTTATAATCATTGGTTAAAATAAGAAAATTATAAGGAGTTATTATGCTTAAACAACAATTTATGGATATTAATGATGGCATTAGTCAAAAGCATCGAGTTAAAGTGGCTAATGTATTAGCTAACCTTTTAGCAGATAGTTATTCCCTATATTTAAAAACACATAATTTTCACTGGAATGTAACTGGTCCTTCATTTAATACCCTACATTTGATGTTTGAAGGGCAATATACTGAGTTAGGGGTTGTAGCCGCAAACCCTAGAAATTTCCGTCAACAAGTTTTTCAGCTATAAT
>CALFYC010000225.1 GCA_937952895.1 uncultured Neisseriaceae bacterium | reverse complement strand
GTGTGCTCTTCCGATCTTAAGGTTAAATCCTCTTGCTTTAATTTCTGTAAATCAGCTTGATAGTGCTTATCTGTGGCAATTGCTTTATGAAAAATCGTCGGATTTGATGTGACTCCAGCAATTCCATCTTCTGTAATGAAATTGGCTAATGCCCCAGATTTCAAAAGTTCTCGTGATAAATTATCTAACCAAATTTTTTGACCAAAATGCTTAATTCTCATTAAATTGCTAGTCATATTTCCCCCTTAACAAGTAACCACGTGCAATGCAAAATAAAATATAGCTATTGCTGTGATATACTAATGCCCAGTATATTTAAATATTATGATAATTAGAATCATGCGACATTCTAACATAACCGTTGTGGTTAATGCGGATAAAAATTTATTCAATATTGAACTAGTTTATCTAATATAAAAGAAAAGATTTTAAAGGGACAAAAATGAGTGATTATAATGATTTAGATCAATTACAGTTACAAGAGTGGCTTGATTCGATTGATAATGTAATTGATTATAATTCTGCAGAGACTGCCATGTTTCTCCTTAAAGAAGTGGCAAATCGCCTACAAAAGCGTTGTGGTAAAAGTGTTTTAGGTGATAAGGTTACAGATTATGTAAATACGATTAGTGCCAAAGATCAAATAGCTTATCCAGGGGACAAAACTATTGAAAATAAACTTGCAGCATATATTCGCTGGAATGCTGTTGCAATGGTGGTTAAGGCTAATAAGGTTAGTAGCGAATTAGGTGGACATATTGCATCTTATGCATCTTCTTCCAGCTTATATGAAGTTGGGTTTAATCATTTTTGGCGTGCACCAAATGGCCCAAATCATGGAGATATGATATTTTTTCAAGGGCATTCATCACCTGGTATTTATGCTAGAAGTTATGTGGAAGGTCGTTTAGATGATGAGCGGTTAAATAATTTTCGTCAAGAATCTAATCAACCAGGCTTGTCTTCTTATCCTCATCCATGGCTTATGCCTGATTATTGGCAATTTCCAACGGTTTCAATGGGGCTTGGACCATTAATGGCACTTTATCAAGCGCGCTTCATGAAATATCTTGGTGATCGTGGACTAATTGATGCATCAGGTCGTCGTGTTTGGTGCTTTATTGGTGATGGTGAAACTTCTGAACCTGAGACCTTGGGTAATATTCATATTGCAACTCGTGATAAATTGGATAATTTAATTTATGTGATTAATTGTAACCTACAGCGTTTAGATGGACCAGTTAATGGTAATGGTAAAATTATTCAAGAGATGGAAGGTTTATTTGCTGGTGCTGGGTGGAAAGTAATTAAAGTTATTTGGGGTAGTGGTTGGGATAAATTACTTGAGAAAGACACAACTGGAATTCTAGGAAAAATTATGATGGAAACTGTTGATGGTGAATATCAAACCTATCGAGCAAAAGATGCAAATTTTATTCGTGAGAAATTTTTTGGTAAATATCCAGAAGGTTTGGAATTAGTCAAAGATTTATCGGATGATGATATCTGGCGTTTGACTCGTGGGGGGCATGATTTAAGTAAAATTTATGCAGCTTATTTCGAAGCTGTTAATAATAATGAAGGTAAGCCGGTAGTTATTTTAGCTAAAACTATTAAGGGTTATGGTATGCAAGGTGAGGGTGAATCTCAAAATATTGCACATAACCAAAAAAAATTATCCAGTGATACGTTAAAGAAAATTCGAGATAAATTTAACATCCCATTATCAGATGAAGAAGTTGAGAAATTACCTTTTATTCGTCCTGAAAAAGATAGTTCTGAGTATAAATATTTGCACAGCCAGCGTGAAAAATTAGGAGGGTACTATCCAATTCGTCATGTTATAAAGAGTAAATTGGTTGTGCCTCCGTTGGAGCATTTTGAGATGCTTTTAAAAAGTACTGGTGAACGAGAAATGTCTACTACCATGGCATTTGTAAGAATGTTAAATACACTAGTTAAAGATAAAGAGATTGGTAAATATATTGTGCCAATTGTACCTGATGAGTCAAGAACGTTTGGTATGGAGGGTATGTTCCGTCAGCTTGGTATTTGGTCACATGTTGGACAATTATATACCCCAGAAGATTCAAGTCAGTTAATGTTTTATAAAGAAGATGTTAAGGGGCAGATTTTACAAGAAGGTATTAATGAAGCCGGTGCTATGTCATCTTGGATTGCTGCGGCCACTAGCCATGCCAATCATGGAATTACAATGATTCCATTTTATATCTATTATTCAATGTTTGGTTTTCAACGTATTGGAGATTTAGCTTGGGCTGCCGGTGATATGCGTGCAAGAGGGTTCTTACTTGGTGGAACAGCAGGTAGAACAACATTAAACGGTGAAGGCTTACAACATGAAGATGGTCATAGTCATATTCAGGCTGGTTTAATTCCTAATTGTGAAAGTTATGACCCAACATTTGCTTATGAAGTAGTTACGATTGTGCGTCATGGGCTAAAAGAAATGTATGTTGAAAATAAAGATAAATTTTATTATTTAACCCTTATGAATGAAAATTATACACATCCAGATGCGCCAAAAAATGTTGAAGATGGAATCATTAATGGATGCTATCAATTTGCCAAAGTGGGTAAAGGGAAATTAGTTGTTAATTTGATGGGTAGTGGAACTATTTTTAGAGAAGTAATTGCTGCTGCTGATCTACTTAATGAAGATTTTGGTATAGAGGTAAATCTTTTTTCAGCAACTTCATACAATAAATTAAGACGTGATGGGATGAATGTAACAAGATCAAATATGTTAAATCCAACAAAGGCTTCTAATAAACCATATATCACAGAGATTTTAGAAAAAACAAAGGCAAGTGTAACAATTTCAGCAACAGATTATATTCGGAATTATTCTGATCAAATTCGTGAATATGTTCCAGGAACCTATGTTACTTTAGGAACAGATGGTTATGGTCGTTCCGATTTTAGAAAAGCTTTAAGAAGCTTTTTTGAAGTTGATCGTTACTATATTACTGTTGCGGCTTTGTATGGGCTATTGAAAAATAATTTAATTGATGCAAAAGAAGTTTCTAACGCATTAAAAAGATATAAATTAAATGCGAAAAAAGCGAATCCTTGGGAAATTTAGAGGTTTTGTTTGCGTAATCAAATATCGGTGCTTTAAATGGTTTTGTGTTAAAATTAGTGCTTTGAGATAACACAAATTTAATTTGTGATTTAAGAATGAAAGGGTTAGGTTTTTTAATATGGAAAAGAAAATGTTATATCCGCAATTATTTGCAACTTTAGAAAAAGCTCGCTGGAATATGGCAACTGATATTAATTGGGATAGCTTTGATGATAGTCGATTGAGTGAAGAGCAGGCTTATACAATTAAGATGAATGCAATTACAGAATGGTCAGCATTACCTGCAACAGAGATGTTTTTACGTGATAATCGTGAGGATACAGATTTTTCAGCATTTATGTCAGTCTGGTTTTATGAAGAGCAAAAACACTCATTAGTCTTAATGGAATACTTACGTAGGTTTAGACCACATCTATTACCAACAGAAGATGAATTGTCAGCTGTGAGATTTGAATTTGATTCAGCACCAGCATTAGAAACATTAATGCTACATTTTTGTGGTGAAATGCGTTTAACTCAGTGGTATAAAAGTGCTGCACAATGGCATACTGAGCCAGTTATTTGCCAAATTTATAAAACACTTTCAAGTGATGAAGCAAGGCACGGTAGTGCATATCTAAAATATATGCACAAGGCGGTATCTAATTTTGGTGATAAAGCAAAATTGGCGTTTACTAAAATGGGTTTACTAATGGCTTCTAGTGCAAGAACTGGAAAACCTATGCATCCAACTAATATTCATGTAAATAAAGGGATGTTCCCGAATGATACGGTGCAAAGTAAGCTGCCAGATCCAACGTGGTTGGAAAAATGGTTAGATAAGCAGATTAATTTTGGTCTTGAATGTGAACGTAGAGTTATCCGTACGATTTTAAATAACTTATCTAATGTTTGTGGTGAAGTCTTAGAGTCAGTGCAAGATTTAAATCGTTTCCGTAAACAACTTATGGGGTCAATTGCTACTGCAGTTTAAACCATTATACTTTGAGCTTTTTTGTATTTTGTGGAAAGTCTGATTGATGTCAAATTTGGTTGAATTAAAAGTCCCGGATATTGGTGGCGTAGAAGGTGCTGGAGTTGCTGAAGTATATGTAAAAGTAGGCGATAGCATTAATAAAGATGATAATTTAATTATGTTAGAAACTGACAAGGCTACTATGGAAGTTCCGGCAGAACAGGCTGGAGTTATTAAGGAAGTAATTGTCAAAGTTGGTGGGAAAGTTAGTGAAGGTGATGTAATTGTTAAGATTGAAACCATCGCTAGCCAAAAAATAGTTAAAGAAGAGTTACCATCGAAACCTAAAGAAGAAGTAAAAACAGATGTAAAAATTGTAGAAGAAAAGCCTAAAGTTGAGGATGTGATAAAATCTGAAGAGGCTAAACCAGTAACCAATTCATTTAATGAACAAGGTTTTAATCAGGCATTTGCTTCACCTTCAATCAGAAAGTTGGCACGAGAACTAGGAGTTGATTTAACCAAAGTTTTTGGTTCTGGAGATAAGGGACGAATTACTGAAGATGATTTAAAATCTTTTGTTAAAAGTATTATGACTAATTCATCTCATGGTAATGTTTCTGGACTTAATTTACTACCATGGCCTCAAATTGATTTTGCCAAATTTGGTGAAATTGAAATAAAAGAATTATCTAGAATTAAAAAAATTTCAGGTGCAAATTTAGCACGTAATTGGGCAATGATTCCTCATGTTACTCAATTTGATGAAGCGGACATTACTCAATTAGAGGAATTTAGAAAAACTTTAAATGAAGAGTATAAGAAGCAAGAAATTAAAATTACACCATTATCATTCTTAATTAAAGCTGCAGTTTTTGCACTCAAAAAATTCCCTGAATTCAATGCATCTTTAGATGGCGATAATTTAGTTTATAAAAAATACTATAATATTGGTTTTGCAGCAGATACACCAAATGGTTTAGTTGTGCCAGTACTAAAAGATGCAGATCAAAAGGGTATTGTAGCAATTGCCAAAGAGACTTCAGAATTAGCAAAACTTGCACGTGATGGAAAATTAAAACCAACTGATATGCAAGGTGGAACATTTACTATTTCAAGCTTAGGCGGTATTGGCGGAACAGCATTTACTCCAATTATCAATGCACCAGAGGTTGCGATTTTAGGTGTGTCTAAATCAAGTATTAAACCTATTTGGGATGGATCACAATTTACACCTAAATTATTGATGCCTATATCATTATCTTACGATCATAGAATTATTGATGGAGCTTTAGCAGCAAAATTTACAAGCTATTTGGCTCAAGTGTTATCTGATATAAGACGTTTAGCATTGTAATAATGTGGTTTTAAAGCTATTTACGGTAGATTATGCGTAAAATAGAAGTGATTGGACACCGTGGAGCAAGAGCTTTTGCTCCAGAAAATACTGTTGCGGGAATGGCAAAAGGTCTAGCTATTGGGGTTGATTGGGTAGATGTTGATGTAGTAGTAACCAGTGATCGTGTTTTAGTTGCTTATCATAACTTAGTTATCAATCCGGAAATCTTATGTGATGAAGATGATCTTTATTTAGCCAATGATTTTAATGATTTTCTTGAGAGTTTAGTTGGCGATTCAATTGATAAATTACTTATTAAGAATTTATCTTTTACGGAACTTAAAAAATATCAAATCAGGCTTAATCCACATAGTAACTATGCTCAATTTTTTCCAAAACAAGAAATAATACCTAAAACATTAATTAATAGCTTACAAGAAATTGTTGATTATGTTGATAGAGCTACAAATAAATCGGTCAAATTTCAAATTGAAATTAAAAATAATTTAGATCATATATCGTGGAGCTACTCACCTCAGGAGTTAGCCAACATAATATATCAATTTATTCTTCAGAATGATTTAATTGAGAGGGTTAAAATTCAAGCATTTGACTGGCGAATTCTGATTGCGCTTAATGAATTAGATCCTAAAATAAAAACGGCATATTTGTTTATTTATGATTTGCTAGATAATTGGCAAAAATGGTTTCAACATACGCGAATATTTGAATTAGCTCAGAATCATCCAATTAATGTTCCTGGTGATTTTTTGCCAATTATTAAACAGTTGGGTGCCTACTCGTTTGAACCTGAAGATAATGAGTTAAAAGAATCTGAAATTAAGCTAGCTCACCAACTTGGGTTAAAAGTATATGTATGGGGATATCCTGAGCATTCTGGTTTTGTTTTTAATGCTAAATTAATGAGGTATATAATTAATCTAGGGGTTGATGGTATTATTACAGATAATCCAGTAGAATTAAATAAATTATTAGTGGAAATGGGGCAGACATCCCCTAGAAGATTTAATGAGGAACTTTAATGCAACGTGAGGTTATAAATTATGATGTGGTTATTGTTGGTGGTGGTCCGGCTGGGCTTGCAACTGCGATAAAGTTAAAACAATTATGTCAACTACAATCCCTTGATTTATCTATTGCGGTTCTAGAAAAGGGTAGTAGTATTGGGGGTAACATCATTTCTGGTTGTGTAATGGATCCCATCAGCCTTAATGAATTAATTCCTAATTGGCAAGAATTAAATTTTCCACTTATTACTAAAGTTACTAATGAGAATTTAGTTTTTATGACAGAGAGTTCATCACTTAATTTACCAATCCCAAAAGCTTGGAATAATGAAGATAACTATATAATTAGTTTAAGCCAACTATGTGTAAAACTTGCTGAGTTTGCAGAAAATTTAGGCGTAGAACTCTATCCTGGGTTTCCGGTTATTGCGCCAATTATTGAAAATAATCAATTGGTTGGTGTTATTACTAATGATGCTGGAACCAATAAAGATGGATCATGTAGTGATAATTATCAAATGGGAATTGAAATTAGAGCTAAACAAGTTGTTTTAGCTGAAGGCTGTAGAGGTTCTGTTAGTAAAGAAGTTATCAAATATTTTAATCTAGATGTGGGCAAAAGCCAGCAAACGTATGGGCTAGGAATTAAAGAGGTTTGGCAAATTGATAGTGAGCGACATAAAAAGGGCTATGTGCAACATTACGTAGGATATCCATTACAAAGTAATGCCTATGGTGGTGGGTTTATTTATCATTTTGCGGATAATTTGGTATCGGTTGGATTAGTTTGTTCACTTGATTATGCTAATCCATATTTAAGCCCATATGATGAATTTCAAAAATTTAAACAACATTCAGCGATTAGTTCCGTATTAGAAAATGGAAAGAGGCTTGAATATGGGGCAAGAACGGTAGTTGAGGGCGGTATTCAAGCTTTACCCAAATTGTCGTTTCCTGGTGGTGTTTTAGTAGGAGATTGTGCTGGATTTTTAAATGTGGCTAAAATTAAAGGAGTGCATAACTCTATTAAGTCGGGGATGCTTGCTGCTAACGCGATTATTCATGCATTTAAACATGATCATCTAGAGGCTTCTAGCTATGAGAAAAATTTTAATAATAGTTGGTTATATAAAGATTTATATAAAGTAAGAAATATTCGCCCAGCATTTAAATTTGGTCTTTATATGTGGCTTTTATATACAGTAATAGATTATTATATTTTTAGAGGCAAAGCTTTGTGGACATTTAAAAATTTCTATAAAGACAATGAAAAAACGCAGCATAAATCTAAATTTAGCACAATTATATATCCAAAGTATGATGGAAAGATAACATTTGATAAAATGTCTTCCGTATATTTGGCTAATATAAATCATGATGATAATCAGCCTTGTCATTTAAAGTTATCTAATCTAGAGATTCCGATAAAAATTAATTTATTAGAATATGATTTCCCAGAAGGTAAGTATTGTCCTGCAGGGGTCTATGAAATAATTCATTCATCAAGTGGGGAGAGTAAATTGCACATTAATTCACAAAACTGTGTGCATTGTAAAGCTTGTGATATCAAAGATCCTATGCAAAACATTAATTGGACAACACCTGAAGCGGGAAGTGGACCGCAATATAGTCAAATGTAATGTACGAGCCCAATTATGGAATACGATTTAAGGTTATTTGATTTATAAGGATGTAAATGAGAATGAAGAAGATTTTAGCTTTTGGTGATTCTAATACTTGGGGATTTGTTCCTGGTGGTTTTGATCCTATAACTGTTCGTGCATCTAGGTATCCACGTGAACATAGATGGGCTGGCGTCATGGCTAATTTATTAGGTGCAGAATATGAGGTTATTGAAGAAGGTTTAAATGGTAGAACGGCAGTATTAGATGATCCATTTTTACCATTTCTGGTTAATGGTAAAACCTATTTATTGCCATGCTTATTATCTCACTCACCACTTGATTTAGTTGCTATTATGCTTGGAACAAATGAGTTAAAGTCTAGGTTTAATCTAAATGCTTCAGAAATAGCTCGTGGTATTCGTCAACTAATTTGGCTAATCAAATCATTAAATATTGGAACGAATAATAAGGTTCCAGAAATTTTAATAATGGCACCTTCTGTTGCAAATGAAAATGTTGGAGATTTTAAATCTGATTTTGTCGGTTCAACTGCTAAATCAAAAGAATTTGCTAAATACTATAGTGAAATTTGTAAAATAGAAAACTGTCATTTTCTTGATGCTAATTTATACAGTGAGTACTCAAATATTGATGGTATCCATTATGATAAGGAAAATCAAATTAAACTTGGTCAAGCAATGTTTAAAGTAGTTAAACAAATATTAGGTTAATAGATACTTAATTTCATTTAAAATGCTATAATCATTTTTATTTGATTTTACGATTATATCTATTATCTGCAATTATATTACCTTATAAAGTTAGCCTACTTAAATAAAAGTATTAAGTAGGCTAACTCTTTTAATTAGATGGACTTACAAGAGCATCAACAATTTGATAACTTGGCATCTCATATACCTGAGATTCAGGTTGTAAATGATTTTTATCATACATACCAAGTGAAGATATGCTGTCATCTATTGTACTAAAATTCGAGTTAACATAATGACTTAAATATATAATGTGATGTAGTTTTGTTGAAGGAGTATCAATAAAAAATATTTTTTTTATTTGACCTGTTATACCTGACTCTAGGAGTCGTTTTTTTATTAACGTGCCGTTATCATAATCTACGGTAGAATAGAATAAACTATTTCCACTTATTATTCCTGGACTTTCTGCAATATTTGTCCCCATGTATAAATATTTACCATCTGATGCTAGAGTAAATAATTTATTTTCCAACTCTTGCGGAAATTCTATAGTTCCGCCATTAATACTTTCCTTCATTGGAAGAAGTTCAAATGAATTCTGATCTATCATGTAAACAAAAGAATTCCCATTTGGGTATAATGCGGTGGTTAAACTTATTGGCGAATATGGCCCTAATAAAATTGGAACCTGATAAATCTGCAATCCTTTTGATTCTGTCAATTCAAATCTAATTTGATCGATTGACGGATATCCTTGCGTATCTTCTAATATATATCCCCTTGGATAATTTTCTGGGTATTTCGAAAGTGTCAAAGGAATCAATGGTATGGTTGTCTTATAATAATTATCATTTAAAGAGAAATCTAGTGCTGCCATTTCTCGGTAGTTCTTATTGGGGTTATTGCCATTAAATACTTTTAATCTGCCATTTTTATTCCCTGAATAAACAAACCCTGTAATAAATAGAAGTCTTTGATTTTCAAAATCATCATAGGTAATATATTGTGGAGAGAATCCATCATTGTTAATAATGTTTCTTGTAATTTTATGAGCTATATCCATTTGCGGTGTCAAAGGATAATCAACGATGCTGTTACTCTCACACCCTAAAAGAACATGTAAAACATTTCCGCCTGCAGCTGATGATTCACTAATAGTAGCACTTAAAATCGGTTTATCAAATGATTCTATTAGACTTGTTCTATATATTTGTCCAGCTTTAGAGAATTGAAGTTGCCGAATAATGGCTGCTGGCTGGCTTGGTGGTCTTTTTGCATTACTTTGACAACCAACATTT
>CALFYC010000224.1 GCA_937952895.1 uncultured Neisseriaceae bacterium | reverse complement strand
TCCTAATAGATAATATAATGTATAACAATTAAAAATATTTTAGAAATAATAGACATGTTTAAAATTAAAATCTTTTTTGCACGATTTGCCTTACTTTGTCTAATTTCACCAGCTTTTGCAAATCATGCAAATACAATTACTAATAATTCAAATGCACCATGGGTAATTAGTTTTAATCCAAGTCATGGAAATGCAAGATTTATATTGAGAACAGATCAATATTGTGAGGAATCACATATTAAAAATGGACCTTGCACAGTATTACCAGGTGATGTTGTGAAAATTAGTTATAGTACAACTGGAGGTATAAGTGATGGTCATATTAGGTTAACTGATCAATATAACAATATGGTATCATATTTTTATTATGGTAATTGGAGTAGAGAATTATATATTACAGTTCCAGATGTTTATAAAGAAACTCTTTCTGAAGAAGAGGCTCATATTACAATACATCAACCCAATTTTCCTAAATCACCACACGAAAATACCATTACTAATTTATCTCCTAACCCTTGGATAATTAGTTTTGAGGGTGATCATGGTGATGCATATTTTAAATTAAGGTCAGATCAATACTGTGAAGAATCACATATAAAAAATGGCCCGTGTTTGCTATTACCAGGAGATGTTATGAATATTGGTTACAGTACCACTAATCAAAAGAGTAATGGGGAAATTGTTTTAACTGATATTTATAATAGTTCTTGGAGTTATGGATATTATGGTGATTTCAGTGAAGAATTATATGTAAAGGTTCCAAGTTCACATAAAGATATTCTTCAAGAAAGTAGTGCTGATATAACAATTACTGGAGAACGTTTTCCTATTTAATAAGGGATAAGTGTATAACTAAAATATTGTTCTAAGATTGCATCGAAATATGATGGGGATCTTAATTGATCCCTCAACAAAATAGAATTTTTAAACTTATAGCTTATATTTATTCGTAAATATTAAAATCTAAATTCTGCACCAAACATTAAGAAATTAGGGTTTGGTCCTGTTACAGTATAATCTTCAACATGTAATGACCATTGAGAGCTTAGGTTAAATTTACCACCAATGCCATATAAGATACCTATATTAGTTCCAGAATATTCAGGTCCACTACAGCCGTTACAGGTATTACTACTCCAGCTTGAATAATTATTAAATCCAATTCCAAGTTTTCCGTAAAGTGCAAATACATCGCTAAGTGGTAAAATTCCTTTTGCAGCAGCATCAATCATCCAATAACTACTACTATAAGAAGAACCAGGTGTCCAGCTATATGAATAACCTGGACTGTAAGTAAGCCCACCCTCTAATGCAAAGTATCGATTAAATAAATATCCAGCATCAGCACTTAATCCAAGTGAACTCCACGTGGTATTTAAACCAATATCACCATCAATATAGGCATTTGCTAACACGAATGATGATACAAATGACAAACAAAATAATAAGCTGATTTTTTTCATATAACAAATCCTAAAGGAAATATCGACAACATTGTAGCATATTTTATTTATTTCTTGAAACTACGCAAATAGTTGTGACTTTAAATTATATAGAAATTATGAGCATTTTAAAAGTATGATAAAGATCAATTTTATAAAAAATAACAACTATATTATCTAAGAAAGATGATTTATTGATGGTTTACCAACATCAAAGAGTATTTATCAAAACAATCTTTTAGTAATTTATCCAAATTCAGGAGAAATTACTACCAATGCGTATTCAGTATAAATACTTGCAAATTTCTTTTTAATTGTGTCGTTACACCAATTTAATATTCATATATTATTATTTGAGTTCAGAAAATTTCTATAAACTTTGATATGTTAAAATAACTAACTAAAAATATTTTTAAGGATCTATGTTGGACCATAAACAATTAATTAAGAGTCACTTTAAAAGTGCTAAGCAAAGTCTTATTACAATACGAGATATAATTAGGTTTGCAGTATCATTATTTAACGAAAATAAATTATATTTTGGTCATGGGACCACTAATGCTTTTGATGAGGCTGTATATTTAATCTTGCACCAATTAAATTTACCTCTTGATCAGTTAGAGCCTTATTTTGATGCTAAGCTATTGCCAGAAGAATTGAATAAAATTCTAGCTATATTAGAAAAACGTATAGTTGATAGAATTCCATCAGCATATCTTACAAATGAAGCATTTTTACAAAATTATTCGTTTTATATTGATCCAAGGGCTATAATACCAAGGTCATTTATTGCGGAGATAATTTTAAATGATGAATTATCACCTTATATTGAACATCCAGAATTAGTGCATAATGTTTTAGATTTATGTACCGGAAATGGTTCATTAGCAATAATTGCCGCTGATTATTTTTATGATAGCGAAGTAATTGCAGTTGATCTTGATGAAAATGCTTTAGCAGTTGCACAAATTAATATTAAAAAATATGGTTTTGAAAATAGAATTAAAACTATCCAATCTAATTTATGGGCTAATTTAGGTCAACAACAATTTGATTTAATTATTAGTAATCCACCTTATGTGGATAAAAAGCGTATGCAAAGTTTACCTCCAGAATATTTACATGAGCCAAAAATTGCTCTTGATGGCGGGGACAATGGATTATTTTTAATTGATGAAATTTTACAAAATGCTAAAAATTACTTAACTGATCATGGTTTACTAATTATTGAAATGGGTGACAATCGTGAAGAGATTGAAGAAAAATATCCAGATTTACCATTTAATTGGTTAGAAACTGAAAGTGGAGATGGGTTTATTTTTACTTTAACTAAATCCGATCTGAATAGTTAATTAATTTACTATGAAAAATTTAGCTGTTGTTATTATACACCCAGAAATTCCACCTAACACTGGAAATATAATTCGTTTATGTGCCAATACTGGCTGTGAATTACACTTAGTAAAACCATTGGGGTTTCCCTTAGAGGATAATAAGTTAAGACGTGCTGGGCTGGATTATCATGAATATATTAATTTAGTGGTGCACGATAATTGGCAATATTGTAAAGATTATTTTAAAGATCGTCGAATGATTGCAATTGAAACTTCGGGGTTAACCTTATATTCTGAAATGAATTTTGCAGCAGATGATGTCTTAGTTTTTGGTTCAGAAACTCGTGGAATACCCAAATTAATTTTAGATGAGTTAAATAAAAATGCACCAACAATTAGATTACCAATGCTAAAAAATCAGCGGAGTCTTAATTTATCTAATTCGGTGGCTATTATAGTTTATGAAGCGTGGAAACAGTCAGGCTTTAATGGAGGAATATAAATGAAAGTAATTCAATTATTTGTAATATTATTGAGTTTTACTTTTGGTGGAATGAATGTTTGGGCAACCACTAAACATGGCACCCATAAAACATCATCAAAGACCCATAAAAAATCGCATAAAAAGCACAATTATATGGTTGGAATGGCAAGTTTTTATGGTGAAAAAGATGGATTTAATGGCCAAAAGATGGCTAATGGAGAAGTTTTTAACACTAATAGTGTGTGGTCATCGGCTCACCCAACATTACCTTTAGGTACTAAATTAAGGGTAACTAATTTAGAAAATGGCAGATCTCTTTATGTAGAGGTAACTGATAGAATGCCTAAAAGTTCAGGTAGAGTAATTGATCTAAGTAAATCTGCTGCATTAGATTTAGGCATGCATAAAAAAGGCTTGACCAAAGTTAGATTGGAAGTTGTTAGCAGTAAAACATTTGAAGAACGTAAAAAATATTTAGAAGTTGATGATAATGATAATGGGCGCCCTTATTGATAGTTATTTATAATTGATTTGAAATAATGTTAAATATATTTATGAGTAGATTCATTCGTTATATTATTTATGTATATATATTTTCAATACAACTATCTTTAGCAAATAATCTACCCTTAACTTTAGCATTTCAAACTACTGTTGAACAGTTAAATTCCAAATTAGTTGTTGTACATTTTAGAATTGCTGATGGTTATCATTTATATAAAAATAAGATTAAAATTTTTTCTGATAAAGATAGTGGTGTAAAAATAGGCACACAAATTTTACCACCATCATTGTCAATAAATAGTTCAGCTTTAGGTGATATTGAGGTTTATGAGGGAAGTATTGATGTGGTTTTACCAATTACATCATATGGTAATGATAAACTAACTCTTAATTTATATTATCAAGGCTGTAAGGGGTTAGAGGCATGTTTTCCAGAAGTCCATGAAATAAAATCATTAACTCTTAAATCAAATTTTAAAGTTCAGCAGGCGCAAGATAATATCCCAAATGTTTCGTTAAAGCAAGCATTAACAGCATTTAATGCTAATGAAATAGCTCAATTTTTTCAACATAATTTCTTTTTGGTCTACCTAGGATTTTTTCTAATTGGTATTTTAATTTCTTTTACACCATGTGTTTTTCCAATGTTTCCGATATTATTAACAATTATTGTAAATAAACACCAGATCGGAA
>CALFYC010000223.1 GCA_937952895.1 uncultured Neisseriaceae bacterium | reverse complement strand
ACAAATTAGAAGATCTTATTAATAATAAATCTACTAAGTTAGATCCAGAGAATGTTGAAGATAATAAATTAAATCCAGGCTCTCTAGACAAAACAAATGTTTCTGGTTATGTTGTTGAAGATAATCAAAATAACAACGACAATCAGAATACAGATACAAATACAAATAACAAATTATCGGCATCCGAAATTATAGATGAATACAAAACCTTGGTAAGAACCAAAGGTATATCTGCTGCAAGAGCATATTTCAAAAATTTAAGAGATGAAGATAAAATACCAGATAATTTTACTTTTAATGGGGTTTAAACATGGCACTAAGTCCATTTGCAATTAATCCAGCACAAACAACAAAAGAATGGGACGATTGGGGTCATATTACTCCTAATTTTGAATTCTCGGAAGGTCAGCGTCCAGCAGGCGAATTCCAAGTAGCTAAATATTTAAATCGTCAAAGATATGAAACATTCTTTAGAGAACACATTGTTCTTTCACAAGGAAAGGCTGTAGCATTTGATGTTGACGGTTATGTTGTTCCAGCTGGTCTTAAAATACAGGCCGCAGCTTACAAAACAGCATTTGATGGAGCTGCTAACCCAGCTGCAGGTATAGTTGCTGCTGACGCTTTGGCTACATTATCAAGATACACAGTCGAAGACGTAAGAAAGGGTCAAAAAAACTTTGCTGGATCATTAGTAGTTGCTGGCGAACCAGTTGTTAAGTCATTCTTTACACTAACAGCACAACCAGCTGTTCAAAACAACAGAATATCTAGTGCAGTTGGCGTTAACTACATGAACTACTGGCCACATCCAGGTGGTGATGGCATTAATCCAGCAGGATTTAATACAGCAAACTTTAACTTGCAAAGCCGTGTTGGTTTCTTAAGATACTATCAAATCGAGTTGCCATTGGTTGCAAACGACACAGACTATGCAAATGCTCCATTTGTTGGAATTGCTGCTTGTATTGCTGCTGCTGGAAGTGCTAAACCAGGAATGTTTGTTTCGTATGATTACAACTCAAATCTTGTTGTAACTGGTTATGACTATGGCTCATTTAACGAAGAAGATATTATTGGCAGAGTTATGTCCGTCAGAGGACCAGGACCTTTCAATTTACTAGAAAGAGTAAGATCTGCTAAAGTTGGAACAAATCCACTGGAAGCAATGCCAGGAACAGCTACTAACGGTTTGCCAGATGTAGTTACATATTCTAATGGATATGGCTTAATCAGAATATGCCTAGGCCGTTAATTAAAATAAACTAAGGAAAAATAAAAATATGAGAATTCACCAAACTCCTTGGACAAAACAAGAACTTGAAATCAAAGACGAGATTTTTGATTTAGACGGTACTTTTAGAAACTCTGGTATAACACCAGAAGGCGTAAAGTTAACTCTATCAGATGCCGTTAATACACCATCAGCACCAATGGCATTTAAGCGTGTTATTACTGAAATGGTTCAGGAAACAATTGAGCCAGTATTAGTTGGAACAAGATTATTAAACATTGTAAGAATGGATGGATATGGTACACAAGTAAACTTTGGAACATTAGGCGCTATTGGACCAGCAGATCTTTCTATGACTGAAGGTCAAGAATATCCAGAATTCAGTATCCAAAAAGGTGGCGGAACAGCTACAGCTAATATCGGTAAACACGGTATTGCGGTTAAGATCACAGAAGAAATGTTAAAGTTCTCACAATGGGACGTAATGCAACTTCATGTTCGTCAAGCTTCACGTGCTCTTGCAAGACATAAAGAAAAGTTAATTTTCAATATGATCTCAAATGCTGGTATTGTTGTTTTTGATAACGCTAACCCAACAACTGCAGAAATTGGACGTACAAACGGACGTAGTATTACTGGTGCTGGTAACGGATCAATGACAGTGGATGACTTCTATGATATGTATGCTAAGTCATTAGAAAGAGGCTTCACTCCAAATGTTGTTCTATGCCACCCATTAGCTTGGGCAGCTTTTGTAAAAGATCCAAACATGAGAGCAATCGTACTTGAAGGTGGCCCAGGAAGCTGGTTCCAAGGTATGCCAAACAACGTATATCCTTCAGTAAGTCAAGCTTGGAAATCAGCTACCAAAATGACTGGAGCTACAATTACTAACCCAACTAAAGAAGAACGTGAAGGTACACAGCAATCTAAGATTGGCTTCCCTGCAATGTTCCCATTTGGTGGATTGACAGTTATTCCTACAGCAATGGTACCATTTGATCCTGTTACAAAAACAACAACGATCATCATGATGGACACAGCTGAAGTTGGAGCGCTTGTTGTACAAGAAGATCCAAACATGGAAGAATGGAAAGATCCAGCAAGAGATATTGTTAAGTTAAAAATCAGAGAGCGTTATGGTTTCGCTTTGTTTAATCAAGGTTATGCTATCTCTATAGCAAGAAACATCTCAATAGAGCCAAATGCTATTGTATTACCTCCTACTGCTACAATAACTAACATACCAGCAATCATTCCTAAACCTTAATAGGAACAAATAAGGCCACTAATGTGGCCTTATCACTCTTGGAGAACTAAATGATTATAAACTTACAACTTTTAAGATCTGCCTTCTTTTTTCTTGGCGAGCTATGTCTTTCTAAAAATGGAGATCCAGTAGATGTTGATATTTCAAATAAAGATGATGGATTCATCAAAAGCATTGCACTTAGTATTAGATCTGGCGTATTAAATACAGATGCTGATATATCAGATATTGTAAAAAATATTAAAGACTTACCATCACGAATAGAATTACAAAGAATACTTGGCTTGGCTGAAGATGTCATAGAAGTAGTTGCTGATTCTGTAGAGGTCATATCCGATTTATTTGATGGCGACGAAGAAACAGAAACAGAAACAGAAGAAGAGAAGCAGCAAGAAAAAGACATTAGTTCATTGCTATCTGGTCCTATAAAGCAAGTTGTTTTAAAAATAAAAGAAGCTAACCTAAGCGATGAAGAAAAAATAGAGCTAATTTCTATTGAAGAAGCTAACAAAAATAGATCAATAGTTATAGCTGCAATTAACGAGGCATAATCATGCCATTACAAATTGATGTAATAGACATAAAAAATAGCATGCATCAATTGAACGCTCTCCCAATAGAAGAGAGCGTTTTTGTTTTATTTTCCTCAAAACCTGATGCTGAACAAATAAAGAAATATATTCACCTATTAAGAATAGATTCAGAAAGCACATGGCCATCTGTTGGCGATCCCAATTATACTCAAATATTATACTCAAAAGAAAAGTTTGGTGATGTTGAATACACATACAATATCATACAAGATAGTCCAAATTTTATACTGGAAATAAATCCAGTAAAGCCATTATATACAAATTCAAATTATGTTCTATACATAGAGAAAGGCATATCTGCTCAATATTACTCAATCAACAAAACTGTATCCAGAAGTAATTCAGAACTTAAGGTATTAACACACAATAGTGCACCAATAAGCGAAATATCAGAATATATAATCCTAATAAAGCAATCATCACAGCTTAGTAATGGCAATCATACTGTTGTATTTGATGTTATTAAAAATGGCAACACTACACATAGCGATGTATCCTTAAATATACTATTAGACAATACATTTATACTTAATGGTGCCACTTCAGTATCTTTTAATCCAAATATCCCTTATATAGCAACAGAAAGTTTTAATATAGTTCTAGACTCATCACTAAGATTGGTAAGTAATAGAATACAAAACATATCAACCCATGTTGATGCTGAAGTTATAAAAACAGAAGATAACGAATCTGGAAGACTTCAATATCAGGATATTATAAACTTTTATAAAGATAATGTTTTTATTCAAAATCAACCAACACAACCAAATCAGATTTCAAAATCTACTGTTAAATATATAAGTATAAATAAATTTATAGTTACATTTAATAAATCGCTTAGTAATATAACAATAACGCCTTTATCATTTAACTTGTCTTTTTCAGAAGCATTTGGAAATTATATGTTAGCTAATATGGGTAGATATAAAAAAGATAATAAGTATCTTGTTTATTATAAAGTTTTGGATAATTTTAACATTCAATTTAGAGTTGAACTTGATTCAGAAAATGTTGTACCAAGCAACTTAAAATACACAATTATTCAGGATTCTTAAAATGAACGAACTTATAAATATATCATTTAATTTTACAGAAAATTCATTACCAGTAGCAATTGAAAGTTGTAGTGCTAATATTTTAATAAATCCAATGTACTGCACAGAAGGTGATATATCTGCAGAATTCCTACAAGAAGATTCATTTCAGTACACTGACTTTATAAGATCAAAAATATTTGATGGATCACTAGAGATTGACAACTACTTATCAATGTATGGTATTACTCCAAATTTAACGCCAGAACATCTTTTTATGATAAAAAGAGATTATGTTTTATGTTATTGCACATATCATGTTGGTAGTAGGCTTTATTTGGACTATATGTCAAGCTCAAGAAAAGAAAAGTTCTTGGGTGATGTTAAGGTAACACTTGAAGTAAAAAATGACCCAATGGTTATAAAGTCAAAATTTGAAAGTGCAAAAAACTGCATGGATTCAATAATTGCAATATTTACAAACTGGAATAACTCCAAAAGTTTAATAGGTCTTTTTGTTAAAGGAGAAAATAATTCCTCTAGTAAGACATCAAGCAGAGAATGGTGGTGGAATCAACCAGGAGTCCCATTAGTGAATTCACCAATAGGTGCCACTAAATACCTAAATCCAAACACAAATACATTGCAAAAAATATCATCTGTAAATGTGTCCTACTATGAACAGTTCAATTAATATGTGGTCTCAAAATAAAAATAGCGAATTAAACATTAGAGATGAAGTCAATATGATATTTGATGGCAGAGACTTTGGTACTGAAAAATTCAACATTATGCTTCATAGGCAAATAAGAATAGACTCTAGCAAATATCCATATACAAATAAAATCAAATGCAATACATGTAATCATGATTATAATAATGCTGGAAAACCAGGATGCCCAAGTTGTGATGGTATTGGATATCTTTGGGATGAGCATTTAATAATAGGAAGACTTTATAGGCCTCAACAGTTAAGATTATCTGACCAGCTTTCACAATTTGCAAATGTAGGTAGAGTAAGTAATGCGTCTATGATATTAATATCACCACATTTATACAAATTTCATAATGGTGATATTCTATACGAAATAGACTTAACAAATGATGGTGGAATTACATTTCCAATTATAAAGAAAGTAAAATATATGTGTGGATCATCAATAGAAATGAGGCTTGACAGAAACAAAGTTGAGTTTAATTCTGTAGTTGTTACGGAGATAACATAATGAGTGAATATGATATGTTATTAAAAGAGCTTAAAATTAATAATAATAAAAATTCTTTATTTTTTAAGCCAGATGATAATATTGAAAGATATATAGACGTTGACAAGTTTTATAATCTGCTTTACCATCTTTTTAATTCAAACAATTTGTTAGAACAAAATAACAATGCACCAAACGCTGGTGCTGTAAATAAATTTGTTTTCACAGAAGAGTATCCAGAAGATGTAATGAAGGACGAATCAACAGTTACATTCGAGATAACAAGAAGACAATGTGCGTCGTTTTCAGCAAAACATGAATTTATGAATGAGTCTCATACTCAATATAGACCAATGTTTTTATACGAAAAAGAAGATCCAGACAATGGTGGTGTTAAAGCATATTATATGCAGCCATATGATAATGAAATAACACTATATTGTTGGGCAAATGAAATAAAAACAGCAAGAAATACAGCTGGGCTTATTGAAAATATATTAACATTATCTTATCATTTTATAAGACAAAGGGTTGGAGCATTTAACTATATTGGTAGATTTGCACCAATTACAAAAACACAATATGGCAACAAAGGTATGATAGCAATACCAGTTAAAATACTTGTTCGCACATATGAAATTAGTTGTGTTAAAAAACAAATACTTGATAAATTACCACAACTAGTTATAGAAGAAATAAAATAAATGATTATTAAATAATAATCAGGAGAAAATTAATGCCTGTATATCAAAATTTACCATCAAACACAGTAGAGTTACTAGATGGTAATTTAATTATTGATACACCAATAGAAGGCAATGTTGTTTTAGTTATTGGTACGGCTCTTTCTGGACAAAGCAGAAAGCAAGTTTTAATGACAGATTCTAACGTTGCAAGAGCTGTTTATGGTGCTGGATCAAGTATTCTGCAAAAAGCATCAGAAATAAAATTAGGTGGAGCAAAAAATGTACTTTTATATAGAATTGGTGGAAAGTCAGCAAGTATATTAAATCTATTTGGTACAGATTCATATATAACAACAGTTGAAGAAACCGCATCAGCAGGATCAAAATATTCAGTTTATATTGGACCACAACCATCAAATCCATCAAAAGCATGCATCATAGTGTTTAGCGGAGCTAAAATTGTTTACTCTAATATTCCTGGAAGCGAAGTTGACTTAGGAAAAATTAAAGTTGAAGGATTTGTTGACACATTCACTGGAAGAGTTGGTACACCTACAGCGCCAGTATTGTTAGAAAATGCATTGTCCGCATTAGTTGCAGATGTTATAACAACAGCTACGGCAACAGCAGGGCAGACAAATTTTAACTTACCATTGCCATCTTCTGCATCTACGGTTATTGAGTATGTTAAAGTTAACGGTACAGCAACAACTGCATACACGCTAAGTATTGGAAATAGTACAACTCCAGACAAAGTTGTTTTTGGCACTGGCCTTACAGACGGACAATCTGTAGAAATCAAATTTAGCAAACCTCTTGTAGTTGCTGGTGCAACATATGTGGCTGGAGAAGATAATATCAATCCAAGCTGGAAAAAGCTATACGAAATGCTTGATACTGCCTATGCCGACCTAGAAACAACTATCGCTACAGAAATCTATGTAGATGGTGCTATTCTTGATGCTCCAAACGTTGCAGACGGATCTACAGCTTCAAATAAACTTGGATACCTACTAAAGACAGAAAATGATGCTGGTGAATTTACTTATGAGTGGTCAAATTCCAAGACCCTATATAGAGCATCTGAAACATTTAGCGGAACTGGGGAATCTGTTGAATATACTTTAGCTGGAGCTGCAAGTGCAGATACACAGATTATAAGCGTATCTATTGGCGGAACACCTACATCAGATTATGTGTTTGATGCTTCAGGAAATACAGTAACTTTAGATGCTGCATCTGGAACCAATAACATATCTGTTGTTTATGCAAAACCAACAGTAACAGCTAAGACATCTCTTGATACTTCTGGCCAACCAATAGTTTATAAGCAGTTTAGCGAAGTAAACTTTGCACATCGTTTTGGCGAGTTCTTACACGCGCTAACAACAGATGATAAGTTTGCACTTGGCTTTATTGGCACAAGCACTCCAACAGCATATTCAAATGCTAAAATTGCAGAATGGATGGGTAAACTACCAGAAAAAGATATTGAAGGCACTATTATAGCAAACGGAACTGGTTTGCTTGGAAATAAATTCATGTCTGGAACAACAACAAGAACACCAGGCTTTTATAAAACAGACACTGGACTTGTAGATGGTGTTGCTCAACAAGATAGAAACGGTGCATACATTGATTTGGGTAAATTCTTATCAATCGTTCCAGGACTATTACAGTTGCCAGTATCGCCTATTAGTGGAACAAATGGTGGTATAGTTAATGGTGCTGCAGTTTACTGTGGTATGGTAACGCAAGTAACACCTGGAAATTCTACAACTAATGCATTAGTTCCTAAAGTTAGTGTACCATTTGTAATTAAGAAACCTAAACTAAACTCATTTGCTGGTTCTGGATACGTTATGTTCCAACTTAAAGATCAGGGAGTTGTTGTTTCTTCTGGCGAATTGGCTACAAATGCAAATTCAGATTATGACTACATTTCTACATCTATTATAGTTAGAGACTTTGTAAACTCTATCAGAGTCAGATTGGATCCATATATCGGTAAAGGAATTGATCAAATTAGCCTAGCAGCAATGCAAACAGCAGTTGAGGGTGTTATTAGAGACAAAATCGAAGCAGGCGCTATTAAGAAAGGTGTAGCACAAGTTATTCCAAGTAGTGTTTTTGGTGTAGAGATACCTTACACATTAGCTCCTAAATTTGAGCTAAGAGAAATTGACAATGTTGTTAAATTATCATACGACATTTAATACAGAGGGCGTAAAAGCCCTCTTTGAGGATATAAAATTATGACTACTACTTTTACAAGTTTTTCTGGATCGGATATCCATGCAGTGTTTGGAGACACCATTTTTGCACAATTGCAAATGATCTCTTACAAGCAGGATAGAGAGAAAGCCCCAGTTTATACTATGGGTTCTCCAGACCTAAGAACTATAGCTAGAGGGAAAAGACTTATTACTGGCGCATGCGTGTTTGTTGTATTTGACAGAGATGGATTACTAGAAGCTGTTAATAACAATACAAACAAAAACAGAAGTCCACACATCAGTAAAGATGAAGCAGCTATGGCTGGAAAACTACCAGTTGCTGATAAAGTGGATCCTAATGTTACCAGTGCAAACAGACAAGCTGCACTTAACCTTGGCGGGACAGTAAGTGTTCTTGATGGCGAAAATGGCACAGATGCCAAATTCACAGAAAAAGTGCCAGCATTCCATCTTGATCAATTGTTACCATTCGACATTACAATTGTTGGCGCAAATGAATACGGTAGAGTTTCAAAAATGATCATTAGAGGTGTTGAGCTAATGACTGAGGCTGGCGGAATGTCTATTGATGACCTTGTTCTTGAAAAACAGGTCGCATTTATTGCTAGAAGCATAGAGCAATGGAAACCACAGGTTTAATATAACAACACAATAATAAAATGCCCAGAATAGCTGGGCATTTTTATTGGAGAGCATACATGGCAACTAAAGAAGCAATTATATCAAATTTGTCAAACAACACAGAAGCATCAAGACCAACTATATATGAAAGTATTGGCGGATCATCAACACATATTGTTATAAATTTTCATCTATTAAATAGCTTTGGACAAATAATAGAAATTCCAATATATTTTGGAAGCATGATAACAATCAGCTATTCAGTTTACAGATCAAAGCAATCTGTATTTAATATGGGTTCTAAATTAATTGATGGATTTGCAATAGGAAATAAATATGTAGCTGGAACGTTAATAAAAGGTGTATTTGATAATGACGAATTAAACAATACATTAAATACCATCAGAAATACACTTATTGATAATTTTAAAATATCAGATATCTCTACAGTATCAAACTCAAAACTTATTCACTCAATAATGAAAGATGATATACTTTCATGCGATATAAATATAATATATACAAATGAGTATTCAGGTAAAACACATATGGAAGTTATATACGATGCAACATTTATTAATAACGGACAAGTTGCATCTATTAATGATATTATAACTGAAACAACAATATCATACATAGCAAGAAGTGTTAAATCTATGCATGAAACAAAAGAATCTGCAAAGGTAAGTGGCAGTAAAAACTCAATAGCGACTGCTACATCTTTATTACTTGGATAAAGCAATGTATAATCAATACTACACAGCATCAGACTGTAATGTTTATTTGTCTAAGAACAATAATAATATTTTAGTAGATAAGATGAACGGAATCATGATATCCGAAGAATTAAATTCATATCCAGTATATGGACTTGGAAGCAGTTTATTTGGATTTACAACTCGTGGAAATTATATCGTCAATGGATTATTAGATATCAATTTTACGCACTCAGCATATCTTACAAACGCTATCAATTCCCTAGAAAAGAAAATAGAACTTGGAAACACATCAAACATAAGTGCAAATGCACTTCAGAATCAAAACACATTAGTATCAATGAGTGTTGCAGATATAGAGCAACTAAAACAAAACATAAAAGACAACCCATTGGTTAAGTCTGGAATAGGATTGGATAGTTTTAATAAATCATCTGCCTCCGCAAATGGAATTTCTTATCTTAAGTCTGGATTTAATATACAAATACACTTTAATAATTCTAACGAATTAAAAGAAGATGGCATGAGTTCAATTATAGAAGTAGTTAACTGCAGAATAATAAGCTCTGACATTTCATCATCAGTCAATGATGAATCTCAACTAATAAGAAGATATCGCTTTATAGGACAAGTAATAAATGAGCAATCAAGAAAATGAAACAATTATAGACAGCAGCACAATACAATCTCTTGCAAATGAATTTGCAGACTATGAAAACGGTCCAGATGAGGCAATTCTTGAAGCATGGAAAGCAACATATGGTAAGTTTTTTGTATCTTCAATTCTCGGTGAGGAGGATATGTATGTGTGGAGAACCTTAAATAGGACTGAATACAAACAGCTTGTCAATTCTGGCGTTGTAAAAATACAATCCGCATATGAAGAAGCAATAGTAAGAAAATGTGTACTCTGGCCGCAAGTAACTGTAGAAGCAATAGCATCTAGTGATGCTGGTACAATACCGACATTAGCAAAACAAATATTATTTAAATCTGGATTTGTTTCTGACCAATATGCGTTAAGTTTGATTAAGGTAATATAATGAATGATAATATTTTTCAATGCGGTGAAAATGGCATAGCAATAACACTAAGCGGATTACAGGTTTCAATAAATAATAAAATTTACAATGAACCTGTTTGTATAGCAAGACTGCTGACCGTTTCAGAGTTGGAACGTCTTTCTTCATTTAGCAATGAAACGGCATTGGAAAGTAGCACAATAGACGAAGAAATAGTAAATTTAACCTTCCATTCTTTTCTTGGTATAACTGATAGTGTGAATTGGGACGAAATCGAGGCTGGTGTTATATCAATAATATCGCAATCAATTAGACTTAAAAGCATCAGTATGATATCTGATCCAATAGGTGCAATAAATCAAATAAGGCAGCAAATAGGATTATACGACTCAATACAGGCCATAGTATCAAGATTTATGGCTACGCCATTCGATGTTGTTAAGAAACTACCAATTAATGAATTACTAAAAAGATATACTATATGCATAGAAACATTCCCAGAAGAAGTTAAACCTCCAGCGGAAAAAGAAGAATAATGGCAGTAATAGGCACATCTTCAGTAAACACATATCAACATTTTGAAGAAGAAAGAAATAAAAATCAAAACAATGCAATATTAAATGTTGGTATTGGCGCTGGTGTTTTGTCTGGTGCAAACTATTTATTAAAAACAGATGCTGGACAAAATGTAGCAAATAGAGTCTTTAAGCTAAACACAACAAATGACTATTTCAGATTTAATAACTTCAAGTATCAAGATATTAAAATCAAAAAGAATATCACTCTTGGTGACATAGCATTAGATTTCTCCAAAACACTTGAAGAAGTTTCTCCACTTAAGATATTAAGAACATTTCACGTTTCAAGCTTTATATCACCATATACAATTCCAAATTCAAATTTAAAAACAGTCTTCCTTAGCAATGAGCAATTATTATTAGACCAGACATATATAAAAAATTTAATATCCGAGAATAATCCATCTGCAGCTCAAGATCATATATCAGACCTATTTGATAATGGCGGTAAAATACAAAACGGAAAATTATTAACGTTAAACGATCAAGTCTTACTTGATAATGTAAAGATGGTTAATCTTGCTCCAAGTGCAGATAGTGCAGATGATGCTACTCATCCGTTTTTAAACAGGATATATGAAAAGTTTAGAAATATATATGGAGCAAAAGACAAACAGGGCTTCATAAGATCTGCACTGTCAGACAAGGGCGGAATAGGTATAATAGCTGGAAAGTCCGAGGTAGATCTTGCAGTCAAATGGGCCAGAGCATATGGCAGATTGGCTGTTGAGCCTGGATTCAAATTATTCGATAGGCCTCTTGACATATTGGCAGAGGTTGTAGACAAAACTGGACTTAATGAAAAATATGGAATATTTGAACACTTAAGAGATAGATTATACCTAGGTGCTGGTGCTGGTGGTGACTATACACAATCAGTGCCAAGAATGTTTTATAACATGGGTAAAAATATAGCTGGATTAACTATTGCTGGAGCAATAGCATACAACTATGCAGACAAGGCTATAAGAACAATATCACCAGACGAATCGCCATTTTCAGAAGGAATAATGGAAGGTGTTGCTACTGGCTACGTTAATGCCAGAATTGGCATAGCATCAATGTGGTCAGACAACTTTCAAGAATATAAAGCCAAACAAGAAGAACTGGCAGAAGAATCAACATCACTATCAACACTTGCTGGATTTCCATTGGCTGGTGCGTTACTTGGTGCAAATATAGGGTATTTTACAAGAGTAAAGAATGCCATAACAGATGGAGTTGCATCAGCGGATATTGATGCCTCTCTTGAGAAGAGTAGCGCAGTTCTAAACTCACTTGTTGGTAGCACCAATGTTAAGCCTCCAGCAATGAACAGAGTTGGCAGATTTGCCTCAATAGGCGCAGTATTGGCCAGTATACCAGTGTTACCATTTTTACCAGGGGCATTAATAGGTGAGTCATCTGAAGAATTAAGAAAGAAATATTCTGGCGAAGAAGATGTTGAAATTAGATCTACAAGATTTTGGGGCTCTGGTGGATCGGAATGGGAAGGTGGAAAGATAAAATACTTCACTAAGTCTTGGTATGCTCAATTAATGAACGATGCGGAAGATATTGGTAAGTATGGCGATCAGTCCACAAAAGATGAATTAAATCCAGTATTAAACCCATTTGACTATTTAAGAAATCCATACAGACTTGAAGAAAGAAATCAAGATCAATCTCCATATGCTACATGGGGAATGGAGGTTTCATATGGTAGTGTGTTTGGAAAATTATTTCAGGCAACACTTGGGTCGCTAATAAAACCAACTATAGTAAATGAAAGACTTGAGGAATATATTGAATCTGGAGATTTAGAGTCTAATGATGGAGTTGAGTTAAAACAGCAGATAAAAGAATCAGAACAGTCACTAATTGACTCTGGCATGATGTTAGCCCCAGAAGCTGCAAAACTAAATACAAAATCAGAATTAGCCAATACTGCGTATTCTGCACTAACAGACTTTGCAGGATTAAAGGGATGGATGGTATCTATGGCATCAGATGAGCTTCATACTGGTGCTGGAGATCCAGGATTGCAATTGGGTGTATCTGGAGAGATGAACAATAGTGCAAGAGGCATTATAGAGGCAAATATTGGTGGTGCTGGCCTAGCTGGTGAATCCTTAAGAAGATTCATACCAACAAACGCAGGTTCAGTATTAGACAGGGCAAACCCATTAAGAAACCAAATGCCATGTTTGCTAAAGGGCACAGAAGTTGTATTGGAAGGTAATACGCTAGTTAAGGTAGAAAATTTAAAAATTGGAGACATGGTGATAAGTGATACTGGGTCTACAGAGATTGTAACCAATATTGGTGTGTTTAAAACTAACAAGTCTGTGGAATTAAAAGTGTATGGAACAAATTTATATAATTTTAAATTTTCTTGGAATCACCCAATTCTTATATACGGCAAGGGCTATGTAAATGCAGAGGATGTGAATAAAAACGATTATGTTGCGTATCCAATAACCAAATATGCAGAGAAAGACAAGTTGATAGATTTAGTAGAATTATCTACAGATCATAGAGACTTTGATGATACATACATATACTACGGAACAGATGTGCATAAAAAAAATACAAAAATAAAAAGATTTTGGGATGATATAGATTTATTTTATCTATTTGGAGTTTATGCCGCAGAAGGTTCTAAATCATCTAAGAACAATGGTATAAAACTATCAGGTGCTATATTGGATAAATGGGATGTAGCAATAGAGAGAATATTCGAAAAATATAATGTTAAATATAGCAAACAAATAGTTTTACCTGGGGGTAAAAATTATATATTTTACGCAAATCCATTAAGATCTATCTTGACATCATTGATACCTGGTAAAGCTCATAACAAGGTTTTTGATAAATACATAATTGACCATTCAAATTCTAAAAAAGCAATGATGATGCTATTAAAAGGCCTAATAGATGGCGATGGATATTATATAAAAACAAGTGACGAAAGAGTAAAACTTGGCCTACACACTGTGTCAGAAAATCTTGCGTATCAGACTAGAAATTTATTTATAGATATTTACAGTGTAAGTGCAAGTGTTACTGCAGAAAGAAAAATTGATAATTCAATAAAAGCTATACATGTATCGGTTAATGGCTCTGAGTGTGCAAGGATTGCATCGGAATTTGGATATGTAGTGCATAACAAAACATATCTCAAAAATATGAAACACTCATGGACAGATGGTAAGTATGTTTATATTAGAGTAAAAAGCGTACTAGTCTCAGATGAAGAAGTAGATATATATGCGCAAGAAGTATCGGGTAATCATACATTTTGCGTATCGCTATTTGCCACGCATAATACGTGGTTGCCACATGATATTGATAACTTTTATATAGATTTTTCTTCTGGTGATCCATATCAAAAAATAGAAAAAGGATATTATAGACTGCCAGGCGCTGGATATGCTGCAATAAATCCAGAATTAAAAGATATTAATCCAGAAGATTATTCATATATACAAAGGTTTAAAATATTATCAGACGTAGCAGTTGGAAGTGATGAATACTATCAATACAAAGATATAATGGATTCAAGATATGCAAATAATCAGTTAACAGATTATGAAAAAGATATATACCTAGACACAATAGATAAGCTATCTAAGAAGTCAATTGCTAAGGATTTCTACACAGCCCCAGAAGGAGATAATGGTCTTATTGGTTCATCTGTTTCAAAATATTGGAAAATGATAACATCACTATCAGAATCGCCAACAGAATCATTAACATTCTTTAGACCATCTGCTAAATTTATACACCAAAGAACAGCAGTTGAAGATTATGAAAAAACACAAATATATGGTGGCGATAATGCCATGTGGACAAGTCCATATTCTGACTTTATCAAGCCAACAATTAATGATGCTTTAATATCGGAAAATATACCAGAAGAAACACTAGACAGAAGAGGCATTGACGAGTATTTTGACAAACTAGAATATATAAAATACAGAAAGCTATACAAAGAAGCATTAAAAAGTCAAGACTTGGAATCTGCTAATAATTATAAGAGAAAATATGAATCAACCATAATAGGTTCTTTAAATACTGGGCTAGATGAAAATATGGAGGTTACAAGAGCTTATATTGCACTACCAGATAATGAGAAACCATACTTTGGTGCGTTTTCAAATATGACCTCGGAAGAAGATAGGGTTGCTGTCATAAACATGCAATCACCAGAATTGGCAGACCTTTACAGTAAACTATGGAAAAGAAAAGATGCATTAATTCAAAATGATAATCCAGAAGACCAGGCAGTAGCAATAAGGGATATTGTTGACACAGAACTTGATGATTTAATATCCAATAACAAGGCAGCATATGCAAAATATTTATCTGGCAATAATAAAGATTCAACCTTCCAGGAATATCTATCTGATATAAAAGCAGAAGAGTATATAAAAAGTACAACTGGTATGCCAGATAGCAACTTTTATGGATGGGATCCAAGAATTGAAATTAATGATATTAAATTAAAAACACTAACTTTAGGAAAAGAGGATGTCAGAAGATATGGCTTCTGGGAGGGTGACGAAGAAAGACTAAGAAGATTAGTTGCATTGGATAATGAAACACAGGTAGTGAATAGTATAGAGGAAATAAAGTCTGGAATAAGACAAGAAAAACTTCAGTCTGCAATTATAAAATCAGAACTATATCACAGGGGAATATCAGCAGACGAAGTTAGATTTCATAGAAGTCAAAATAATAATACAAATATATTAATAGGTGCGTAATGTCATTTTTAACAACAACAGTTGGAGCTACAGCTGGATTCTTATCTCAAGATCCATTTGATAATCCTTTTTCGTCATTGATTGGAGCAGCAATAGGTGGATTTGCTGGAAGTAATTTTGTATATCAAAAAACAAATAGACCAATATTTTCCATTTCAGACAAAATAAAATACAACAAGGATTATATTTCTGGTGAATACAATAATAAGTATTTTACCAAAACTGCACAGCAAAGATTTAATAAGCTATATAACATGCCTAAAGGAATACAAAGACTTAAAAACAAACTTAATAAAAACTTATCAGATAGCAAACGAGCAAGAGTTGAAGCAGTCTTAGCGGAAAGAGAAAGAAGATATGGGTCACTAATGGCAAACCTACAAACATTGTCTACTGGCAGAAATCTATCTTTAAACCTGAATGATCATTCATCAATAAGCATGATGCTAAAATCAAATAATAAAGATGTTGTAAATCTTATTAACGATACGTTTAAAATAGGAAATGGACAATTTGGCTCAGGTGTGTTTGCAAACCAAATGAAGAGTGGAATATCTTATAGAGCAAACATAACAGAATCAATGGATAAAAATATAGCACTTGATGTCATCAAGAAACATTTTATGAACATTGGGAATAGTGAAGCGATAGCAGAAAGAAAAGCTGCGAATATGCAATTTGCATTGGAAGGTAAATCTTTTATCTTGGATAATACTTCATTGTTAATAAATGATAATGGCAAAAACTATGATATTCCATTAACAGGACATACAAACGGTAATACAAGATTCACAAAAGTTAATGATACCTTCTATGTCTCGAAACCATTTAATCCTTTTATGAGAATGGCAATAAATGGCAATGCAATAAATAACGACGATTTAAAAAATCTATTTAATGGAACAGTTGACCCAAAAGACCTACTACGCACAGCATTTGATCCAGAAGAAATGCTAGCTTTCAAAAAAATAGCTGGAGAAGACGTATTAGGTGACACCAATCAATTCGTAAGAGAAAGTATAGAGTATTTACAGTCAGAGGCGCATCTTGGCGTAGCTGATATTAGAGACTTAAAAAACATGACAAATAATGATTTTAGCCAATATGCACAAAGAGTTTCTGCCCAGTCTATAGGCTTCTTGCAGTCATTTATTCAGAGAAAAGATGGCACATTAGGATTAAAAGAAATTGATACTATGGGGGATGTTTCTGGCGGAACAGTTAGTATGTCAGAATATTCTCATTCATATTCATATTTGAAGTCAGTATTTGCATATGACCCACTAAATGGGCAGCCAGTTAACACAATAGGCAGATATACTATTCCAGGACTAAATAATACGTTTGGAGCCGAAGAATCATTATTTCCAACAGCAGAGAGAGGGTATGGTTCACAAATTGTTAGATCATACATTGATAGCAACAACTATACTTTGAGAAGACTAGACATAGATAGTGATATTGCAGAATGGATATCAAAAAATATATCTGATTCGTATTCAATTGATGATGGCTCTGGGCTTATAACATACAGAGATAGCAAACAATTAACTGGTTCTCATTATTTAAATTTTGAAATACCACGATCAGCAAATGGATCTTTTTTGGCACATTCAGAAATTATTGATGCACTTATTGATCCAGCAAAAAAGCAAAATATACTTAATCATATATCTATAAATAAAGATACGGTTTTGGGATTTGATAAACACGGAACTGCAATAAGACTAAACAATGTATACTCAAACGCAACAATAGAATCAGCAGAGGTTGTCAATAATGAATTAAGACTTAGACTTAAGGCTTCATTTAATGCCAATAATGAGTCATGGGTAAAACTATTTGGAGTATCATCAAAAGCTGGATACACAAAAGTTTCTCAACATGCCCAAAGAATGATTATTGCCAAAGTTGCAGAAAAACAATTGTCAAATAATGCAGACTTATTAAAACTCGTAGCACAAGATACTGGAATTGATGAGTCTCATATATTGCCTACTCTAAGATCAATGAGTTCCGCTACAGATGTTGTAGATTTAAATATTATTAATAACACAGATGAGATACTTAAAAGATTAAATTTGAATGATATAGATATCATAACTGGCGTATCAGAAGCTGGTAATCAATCATTGCCAGGCATAATAAGAGGAACTGAGACAGAAGCACTAGAATCTGCATCAGCAATATTAAAACAAGTATCAAATGCAAAAATTAAAAGAGGTGAAGCTGATCCAATATTCCAAAAACATATGGGCATACTAGGAGATGCAACTTCTTCAAGATTAGATTTAGCAAAATCTGCAATGTTTATGCTTGCACAAACAGATTCAAAGGGAAGTGCAGATATATTAACAACCCTAAGAAGTTTAAATCCTTCAAATGGCAGTCTTGAAAAGCTATCACAAGCTGGAGCAGAAATATTCTATTCAGACATAACAGAAGCATACAGATTACTAGATGACGCTATTAACAATTCCGTAACAAGTGTCTCAAGCCTAAATGCAATAAGTACAAATGTTGCCATAGATCTTGGTGTTGGTCTTCACGGTATTGGAAATGTGGGATCAATGTCATGGATTGAAAAGACACAATTAAGAGCAAATGGCGTCACAGATGCAATGATAGATGAAATATCAAGAGTAAATAATGATGCTTTATATGAGATAGACTTAATAAAAAGTTCGACATTAGATGGTGTAAAATTAGATGATGAAGTAAAGAGCTCTAGAGGTAGAGATATTATATCACTATTTAATATAGAGCCTCAAAATAGAACAACTATGCTGCAATCTATATATGGAGATTTTCAGGATTATGCATCCCACAACTTATCATTGCCAGATAATTACGATGGCATTATAAAAAGCATTCCTATATCTACTATCTCAACAAACAGAACAAACATGTATGATATTGATGTAGCAGAAGTTTTATCTGATCTTGAGAAGTCAAGAAGAAATATTATATCTCTTGACCTTGAATATGCAGCAGCAAATGCCAAGCAGAGAGCTATTTTATCCGATAGATATATTGCTGCCCTTGGTGATTATGAACAAAAGGTAATTTTACTATCAAAGGGTGAGGGAAATATAATAAAAGAAGCATCTAAAAGATCTATGCATGGTAGTGGTATATTTAGAGCTAGAAGCGTTGGTGGTTCTTTTGCTGAGTATATGTCAAAAACAAATCAAGCTGGCATGATAATGTCTATGGATACAATACTTGACTTGGCAAAAAGGTCTGGTGTGAAGGTTGATTTTCAAAGTATAAATGGGCAATCATTTCAAAAAGTAGTAATTGCTGGGACGGATAAGGAGTTTACAACCCTCGTAACAAGAGAACCAGGACAAGGAGCTCTATCGGCGCTATTTGCAAATCTTTATCTTGGCGATGATTTAGACTATTACGATGTAGGGATAGCAAACACCCAAAAGAATATGTTTAAATCTGGCATGTTTCTTGATTTTGACTATGACATATTAAAAATTGCATCTGCAAATTTTAAGGATGCAGACAGCAATCTTAAAGTTAAGCAAATAATGGAAAGACAAGAAAAGTATTTTGCAGAATTTGAGGGTTTAATAAACACCCTATCAAGAAAAGGCAATAAAGCTGATCCTCAAATGCACGCGTCGTTTGGTTCGTTCTCAGAGTATTTAGAACATAGTATGTATTCAGCAATGAAATCAAAACAAAGAAAGATTTTGGCACCATTAGCAACTGACATAGCCATGAATATGACAGACTCTCTACAGAGGCACTTATCAACATTAAATCTTAGTGAAGAAGAGTTTACTAGAAAATCAATACTTGGTAGAACATTTATTCATAACATGACAGAGGCTTTAATTAAATCTGCGCATAGGTCATCAAAAGATCTTGCAAATACTGGTGCTGTTTCAGAAATAGAAATGATAAAAGCTGCATATGATAAAGTATTAAATGGCGACAGGTCATCTTTTGATTTGGATTTTAAGAATGCTGCATCTCATTTGTTTGGAGTTGACAATATGGATGATTCAGTTAAGGAATTATACAATGAAGCAATTGGCGACATAACAGAGGGAACAAAAAGGCAAGCAGCCATGATCGCTGCAGAAGGCGGTAGAATACAAGATTTTAGAGGTGTTCAAAATATGCAAAGTATGATGTCTCAATTAAATTCTTTTCAACAAAGAGAAGGTATTCCATCTTCAGAAGCAAAAGTAAATTTAAGAAGGGCAGCTAATGGAATTGGCGTGCTTGCCGAGAATATAAAGAGAAATATATATTCAAATAGAAAGCCTCTTGGGTTTGGACTGGGAGGTCTTGCTGCTACTGCGATGTTTGTAGGATCTGAAAAACCAGAAATGACAAAAGAGGTTTTGCCCTATAAAACCAGCGATGGTATACTTCCAGTACCACAATCAGAAAATGCCCACATTTATAAGAAAAAAGAATTTGGACAAACAACCAACATAAAAGCACGACATTACGAGAAGGGATCAAAACCTTCACAAATCAGAAGAGATGCTTTTGGAAATCATAATCAAAGAACAAATATTACAATAAGAGACAAAAGAGAGGATAACTATTAATGGAAGTAACGGATAAAAACTACTCTGATCAAGAAGAATTTATAATCAATGATGTTCTGTTAAGAATAAATGCAACAGATATACAGGTGTTTGATCAAAAATTTACAGATTCGTATGCGTCAATAAGAAATAATTCAACATTTTCTGTATCATCAAATGCTTCAATTGCAACATATGTATCAACTCTTGCATTTGATTTAGATAATGAAAATGATTTTTTTAACTTAGTCAAGCTATGCACTGAACTATGCAAGTACCCATTTGTTTTTATAAAATCACAAAGACTGGATCAGTTTATACCAAGTGTTGCAAAGTCTATAAATAGCTATAATATTTTTGCCGTTAAAGAGTGGAGTATTAGACATGACGCAAGAGCTAAAAATGCAATATTTTTAACTATTGATATGTATTATTTTAATTATGTTCCATACATAAAAGACTTTTCATTTCTTAACTACGTGGTGGTGGATTCAAATAACAACAGAAATGACATAGATACAAAACAGAAAACGCAATTAGTTACTGTTGATAATCTTTATGAGTCAAAAATATTTTCTGACTATTTTTATAGTGACCTTAAAACAAAAGAAGCAAGAGCAAAAATCGGCATTAGATCATTGCTTGGTTCGTCAAATGAGATAATTTTTGGATCTCCAGAAATCATAAGAGCAGAGGGTGAAAATGCAAAAAGACCAATTGATATAATCAATTCAAATATTGAATATTCTGGATTTGAAGATCAGGACACAATACTTGTGTCTTATATAAATGAAAATAAACAATCTAGCGGAAGTGTTGAATCAGAAGTTTTAAACTATTGGATATGCTATAGAGATATGCCAATAACATTAATATCGGATGGTAATGGCAATAAGATATTTGATGTTCAGGCAATGACCATCACAAGAAGAAATAATATAATTGCAAATCAATTGCAAATGTATAGAGAGCCATTTATTCAATATCTTGGAAAGTCTCCAGCAGTTATGACTGTTGATATATCAATAAACAACTCAGAATTTGAATACTCTGACTTTGGGCAAGATGCAAACATTAAGCCATACGAAGTATTATCTCACGAATTAAAAAAGGCAGAAACATTCAAAGTGGTTGGTGGAAATAAACTCCCATTTAAATCATTAAGAATAAGAAGCTTATTAAATATCTTAGCAGATTCAAATTACTTTATCGTGGATAGTGAATCATCTATAGAGTCTGCAGATGACAAAGGTAGACAGGGTATCACTATCAATTTTATTGAATCAGATATAACAAAACTTGTAGGATCAAATAATTTAAACCTATCATCACAATCCATACATGATAGAGAATTATATCCAATGATTTTTGTTGCATCAGAATTGTTAAAATTATATGCAGAACAATCCTCAACCACCGAAAACAAATCCAAATCAGGCAGTGGAGGAATACCACTTGCTAGCGAAAATTTAATTAACAATATTGAAGAAGCAAAAGTAGCCTCAAACAACAAGTATAATGCTGAAAATTTAAATATAGCAAACAATGTAGGATCTCTTGTTAAATTAACATTAAGCGAAAGGGTAAAAATATTATCATCTGGTATTGATAATGAACCAAACATAGACAGCTTAGTAGCATTACTTTTTATTGGTGCTAATAACTTTATAAAGTCCATAGCAAAAGGAAATATGCCATCTTTTAATAACTATAAGGATGGAATTCTTAAAACGTCAAAAGCGTTATCACTATTGGCATCAAAAATCAAAGAAGATAAAATTAAAATAGATACATCAAATCAAAATTTTATAGAATTTTTTGGTGCGGTTAGTATTGCCCTAAATCTAATACTGGGGAAAAACAATGGTAAGAATGAAGAAAACTTTCAAAGATACCCAGAGATGTATTCACAAATTTTGCAAAGTGTATATTCAAATTTAAATGTCAGCATGTCCAAAATTGGATTCAACGAAATCAAGGGTGAGGCATTGCCAGACTTGGATATATTTAAATCCTTAACATCTGGTCGCAGACTAAGAGAAGCAACAACAGAACAAGGATATCTTGGAGAATCTGACAATAGAAAATTCTCACCATTTTTCTTTATTGACCAAAACGTGTACATGGATCCGTTGTCTTTAATGACAACAACAAGCGCAATAATGAGTATTGCTGGCAAAACACTTGAAGATAAAGAATCCTTATTTAACAGAGATGGAGTGACGATATCTGATGCTGCAAACTATATACCGTTATATGACGTAAAAGAAGTTGACACAACAAACCAAATAAAATCAAAAAGTAAAAAAGTAGGGAAGATTAAAGAAGTACAAGACAGACTTCAAAGATTGGATTATTACTCAAACTTAGCATTTAATGAATACAAAGCATACTTGCAAGCAAATTCTGCAAACAAGAAAATAAACAAATCAATAGAGCTTACAAAGGATTTGTTTTACACAATTATCGCAATAGAATCTGATGGGTATCCGAGTGCACACTCAAGTGGAAGTAGCTACTATGGCTTATTCCAAATAAGCAAAGCTAATTGGGATTACTACTATGGCAAAGAAAACTTTTCAGAAACATGGAATAATGCGACCTCTAATACAAAAGCAACTCTTGATTTTTGGCACAAATATATAATACCAGGATTAACAGACAAGCAATCAGTTGCCTTAAATTTAAATCCAAATTCTTATTTTAATTTATACATGATGCATCAACAAGGTGTTAATGGATACCAGTCAATTATCAAGCTATACAGAAATATATCTACTAGGTCGTCAGTGGTTAAAGATTCTGGACTTAGAGATAAGATGGCTGGCAATTTTCCAGGACAAAACAAGAGTAAAACAGCATGGGACTATAGACCAGATTCATGGCTGAAGGCATGGCAGGACAAATTTTATAGTAAAACTGGAATAGATTCTCAAATTTTTGGATACACAGAACCAGTAAAAGCTAGCAAAAGTACACCATATAAAGTTGGCAATTTAACTACTGGAATTGGAACGCCGTCAAATATGAATTTGATTTCATTAATATACAAAAAAGATGAATCTCCAGAATCAAAAGCTAAAATACATGTTAATGATGGTGATACCTTTTCATTTCCAAGCTCAATGTTTGAAGCAAGAGAAGGGTCGTTGCCAAATGGAAGACTTAGAATATACGGAATAGACACAAGAGAGGGGAGTCATACACAAACTGGTGTTGGTCAAAAATATAGTAAAGATGCACTAGTTGCAGCAGAACAAATATTGTCAAAAATGGTATACCCAATAAGAATATACTCTCTTGGTGAAAAAACATCAGATAGGGATCTTGTAATAGTTGTTGATAAAAATGGTTCTGATTTTTCTTATGAGATGCTAAAAACTGGACTTGTCCAATTTTCACCAATGACAGAAAAAGAACTAAAACAAAGAAGTGGTATTTATAGAAATATATACAATCAAACACAATCACTGCTAAAACTTGATAATCAAGAAACATCACAAGATGCAACAAAAAAATCAGTTGGTGGAGCAGAAGCATCAACTACATATGATATACAGTCGTATCAAAATAAAGTTGCCATTGCTATTGGTGATAATACCAATGATTACACTTTATCAGAAAGATCAGCTGCATTAATAAATGGACTAGAAGACCAAAACAATTTAACAAGACCAGACGATGGATTATTAACTAGACCTGGAATATCTGCATATAACACTATAGACATAGAAAATAAAAAATATGGCATAGAGTTTGACGAAGAAATAAATACACAGTTTAGATGCATCAGAACTGGAAACCACATAGCAAGTGGTCTTGACCTATCTGTCCCATCTGTAAAAGCATATGTTGTTGAAGGCTTAAGAAGTGATGAGTTTGCAAGGTATAATCTTGTAGCACCAAGAGAGACAAATCTGTATGAAATATCAGGGCTAACAGATGTAAGAATAGAAACACCAACACCAGATAATCCAGTATCCGTTGCTGCATTTACTGTTCTTAATCCAGGATCCATATATACAGATATAGCAGCCATAGCCAGAAGAGGTGGTGGTTACTATAATGATTATTCACAAAACAATTTGGATCCAAACTATGCCAACAAATCTGGAAAACTAAGACTTGTTGCTGGGACAAGAATTCATATACGCATTGGGTATTGTGTAGATTCAGATACTGAAATCCTAACAGATAATGGATGGGTCAGATATGATAAGCTGTCTATAAATGATAATGTATTCACATTGAATCACGAAACTGGAAAATCAGAATGGAACAAGGTAGATGCTATAAATATATTTGAAAATACTAATGAAGATATGATTAGTATAGACGGGCAGTTTCATTCATCATTAACGACGCTAGACCATAAATGGCCAGTATATAAAGATTATTCAAATAATATAAACAAAAGACAGAGAGAGTGGACAACCTCAAAAGAGTTGCAAACCAATCATAAAATCATACTAGGAGCAGAATTTGATAATTTCCCAAAAGAAAAAATGCATAAAGATTCATTTGTAGAATTAGTTGCATGGTTTTGGACTGAGGGGCATATATGTAATATTGGGAAAAATAGAAATCCATTAATTAAAATCAGCCAATCAAATTCCGTAAATATGAATAATGTTATATCTATTCGCAAGGCTTGCCATGACTATTTTGAAAAACCATCAGAGATTTTAAAAGGCGGGAAAGTAGCTGACCATAATAAAAGATGGAATGAGAAAAATCGCAACAATAGATCAGAGGCGCTATTTACAATAAATGCAAGTGGGTCAAAAGAGTTTTTAAGGGTTGCACCTGGGAAAATAGTATCGCTAGATTTTATAAAAGAACTTACAAGAGATCAATTAGAACTATTTATTAGGATATCTAATCTTGCCGATGGACATAACTGTAAAACCCATAAAAGTGGGTTCATTATATCTCAAAAAAATAAAGATATGCTTAATGCTCTTGAGTTTGCGTGCATATTGCTTGGTTATAGGACAAAACTATATACATCAAATAAAGTTAATATAGATCGAAATGGAAACACATACAAAATGACTATTTTGTCTGTAGGATATAGACAAACAATGGGATTTACTGATATTAAGCCAACCAAGGTTGTATATAATGGAATAACATGGTGTCCAACGACAAAGAATCATACTTGGCTAGCAAAAAGAAAAGGTTGCGTATTTTTTACAGGCAATTCAAATAATCCAAATGACTTAGAAACAGTATTTAATGGCGAAATAGTAGAAGTAGAAGGAGAAGAAATTTTAGAAATAATCGCAGAAGGATATGGAAGAGAACTTATAGCCATAGATAAGGCTTTAAACGACGTTGAAGACTTTGGAAGTAAAAGCGCAACAACCAATTTTATTATACATAGATTGTTAGAAGCGGATGAAATTTATCATCTTGGATTAAAGAAATATGCAACTAATGTAGTTAATCCAGTGGGAAGAAACTTACTAGATGGCCCAACCGTTGATACTTCGGATAAAAATATATCATCTAACTGGACAAAAGCATGGAAGTCTATATATAACTGGATTGCTGGAGACGACCCAAATGGTATATGGTTTGGCGATTGGTGGGCTAAATCTAGTGAGCTGTACACAAATGTGTATAGTCCAATTATACAAGCTATGGATCCAGAGATGTCTGGTGATATAAAATTTAGATATTTATTTTCAACAGACACAGATATAAATATATTGTTTCCATTGTATAAGTCAACAACATGGGAAGCACTCAGAGAAGTTCAATATAGGCATCCAGGAGTCTATATGAATGTCATGAATTACAAAGAAAGATGTTCTCTATTTTTTGGTATCAAAGAGCAAATGTATATCTATACTGATCCGCCACTTTCAATGTTTACTTGTGCTACGGAATCTTTCGAAACATACAATAAAGAAGTAGCTAGCATTAAGCATAAATTATTAAAACCAGCTACCGATATGCACTTAATAACCTCTGAAAGAGATATAATTTCAAACCAAATAAAAGTAAATGCTGGATTTAAAACACAAGTTAATGTTAGATATTTTACTGGTATGCCTTCTTCTGAAGGTATTGATGATATGAGTGATTTTGAATTTTACCCAATGCAGCTAGATGACAACTTGAGACCTAATGCAATAAGGTCAACAACATTATATATGAATGCATGCCATCAGAAATTCATGGCTTATAGATACGGAACATCTGCGCTGGTTAGTGAAGCAGAAAAAATGTATGATGGTAAAATTATAATTGTTGGCAACCCATATATGAAAGCTGGTGACTATGCTTACATTAGTGACTCGTATAGAGGTTTAAATGGTATTATTAAGATAAGAGAATGTTCTCATATAATAAATAGTAAAGATGGGTATATAACTGTAATAACTCCAGGATTATTTGTAGAGCCAAGAATATATAGATATTCAAACTTATATACAAAACTAGGATTAGCATTTACTGTTGCTGCAAATAAAATAAAAGCAGATGCAAAAACTAATTTCTTCGACACAAGAAAAATAAAATATACAACTTCATTTATGGAAGTATTAACAAATCCAGAACTGAATAGTAAATTAAATTCATCACCACTTGATTATGGCAACAGGTCAGCACTAGCATTAGATCTTACACTTAAGGCTTCACCAGGAGTTATAGGTGGTGTTGCATTATATAAGGCCTTCCCTTGGCTAACTAGACAGGTTATTGCAACAGCTGCAACAATAAGCTCATCAACACTTGGTGGTACAATTAGCGCTACGGCCACAACTGGGGCGCAGACATTGCTAGCATTAAGAGGTGCTGGTGGAAGTATACTTCGTTCAAGAATAGCCGCTGGTGGTGCACTAGGATTGCTTAGCAGGGTTTCTTTGGCAATCCTAAGTGGACTATCTGCTGGTGTTTCGATGGGGGTTAGTGTAGCTGCAATAATAGCCTCAATCCCAGCACTTGTTACTGCTGGTGCAACACTAATTGGTGCTGGTCTAGTTGCATTGTATATGTATCAAACATATCAAGAAATTAACAGTACAAGACAACCTATAGTTATGTATCCATTATTAAACAACGGAATACCATATCAGGCTGGACTATTTGGTTATGAAATAAATACACTAAATGAGTCATTTGGTACTGAATTTAACAAAACAATGAGTGCTATCAATACGATACATAAAGCGGCAAGAGCAGAACATCTTAGATCGTCAGATAGGGACAGCTTGCAACTTGAGAAAACATTAAAATATTTAAATTCCATAAACAAAACAGCATCTCCAGATTTGTTTTATAAGACAAAGGAAATAAAATGATAAAAAATGAAATAGGAACAATAGAATCAATCTCGCCGCAAGGCGAGATTGTGTATGCAGTAATAAGAAGAAAAGGGGACTTGGCAAATGATATAGAGGGAAATATTGTATATATCAATAGCAGTATATGTACAGTTGACACCTCATATACTTTAATACCAGATGAAAATAAAAATTTAGCAGAAACCCTAATACCTCTTGATATTGGGCTGTCCATATATATTGCAAAGCTTGAATCACTCATTGGCAAGGAAGTTGTAATATATGAAGAAGATGCTGTAATAAAATATGCAAGCATTATAGAACTTGAAGACACTCCAAGAATAATTTCTGCTAAAGACGTAGCTATAGCTAGAAAAATATCTTCAAATATTTCACAAATAGATAGTTCTGGAATAAAATATCTAAAACAACAAGGGTACACAGCTAATCAAATATCTTCTATAGTTTCAGAAACTATAGGAAATAACAAACTTAGTGGAAGAGTTATCAAGTATGGAGATGCATCAGTTTATGACGCAGTTTCAAAATCAGAAACAGCCTCAAGACTTGATATGGAAAAATCTATAGCAATTTCAAATAACATACCATCCTCACAATTAAAAAATAAAACTTGTCATATACATATCAAGGCATTTAGTGCAAAATGAAAATTAAAAACAAAATAGACTCTTCAGTATTTATAGAGGCCGATTCTGATGCTGCCAGAATTGCTGCTGGGGCAGTTTCTGTAACAGTAGATAGGGAAGCTGGTGCATTTATAAACGGTTCCTTATCAATCAGTAGTGGGGTGCCAAACATAAGAATAGGGCCAATACATAAGTTTAATCCTTTAACAATTTCTTGTGTTCCATCAACATTAGTAACACCAATATCAACTTTTATATTTGATATTCCAGCAAAACATGCAATAGCAACAGCGGCACTTGGTGCATTATTAAGGTCAACGTTATGAATATAGAAGCAGATATACTTTTTAATGACTATGGTGATATAGAATTTGTAAATGGTAATGTGTTAACCATAAAAAACAAACTTGACATATTAAGACAAAATGCAACAGACAGGATAAAAACAAATTTTGGCGACTATAAATTAAATAAGAATATTGGAGCAAACATTCAAAGCTTCATAGGAAAATCAACACAAGAGTCTCTTCTTTTGCAGATAAAAGAATCAATAATTAAGTCGCTTACATTTGATAATTTTTTAGAAAGAGACAATGTACAATGCGTCGCTATTGAAACCTCGCCTGGCAAAATCTTTATAAAAACAGAAATATACACAAGCATACTTGGATATTCATTTACAACAATGTCTATTAATTCAATTTTTAACACTACAAATGGTATTTTAAATGTCTATAAATAATATAAATAAAAACATATTATCAGTAAAAATTCTTGATAGTATAAACACAAATCTTGGTGTGGATAATTCATATGCATCATCAAAAACAAAACTTATTGCAGATGCACTATCGGAAGAAATAGCCAACATATCATCCTCTACTGTTACAACAATGGATAGATATAGTGTATCTACTGCAAATGGATTTTATCTTGATATAATAGGTTCTGAAGAATATATATATAGAAACAAGACACCATATATTACATCAGACGAAAATGTGTCATATATTTATCCATTGATTGATGGTGACGGATTTGATGACCTATTAATAGGAAAAGAAATAATACAAACTGGAGAGCAGGTAACAATAGATTCAAATTATATTGTTACATTTCTAAGACCAGTAGTTGTTGTATCAAAATTTAGTAATGTGCAATGCTACATTAGATTAGAAGCATATGATGTAGATTCAAATATATACATTAACAAGGATACATCTTTTACCATGAGTGGCGACAGCAATCCATATCTTGATTTTGTAAAATTAAAAATAATGGTTGATATAAATAACATGACATCAGAAATAAATGATGATGAATTTAGAGTAGCAATTCAAAAGAAAAAAGTGTTAAAAAATAAATCTGCACTTGAAGCAATAAATACAGAGATGCTACTTGTACAAAATCTAAATGGGTATTCTGTAGAAAGTAAAACTGGAGATGTCAATATATTTATAGTAACAAATAGTATGATTCAAAACGATGGACTTGATTCAAAAATAGATAAATACAAATCACACATTAAGGCAAAACTGAATACTGTTATATCTGCTGGGATAAATATAAATGTAACAACTCCAGATAAATATATTTTACAAATTGTTTATGAAAATATAAATTCTTCAATACCTGCACAAATAATTAAAGATGTAATAGTTGAATTTTTTAGAAACAACTACATTTATGCAGAGGCACAATCATTTGATTCCTCAAACATAACAAGAAGACTGCATCTTGATTATCCATCAATAGTAGGTATCAATATTACAAAAATAGGTTTATTTGATCCAATATTAAACAAAACAATTATTGAACCAACAACACTATTAACCCTAGATAGATACAGTTACATAACTTTAAATACAAATAATATTATTGAGGAATAATGATGAATAGATCACTAGATATATTAATCAGTAGTGGGCCATACTATATAGGTCAAAACTTAACAGCAAATGCAGTATTAACGCCACCACAGTCTGGATTAATGTATGTGTGGATTGACCAAGATGGCATTGTTATTGACAAAGGAATAGACCTAAGCAGTATACCTATCAGTATAACAGATGGTCCATTTAATAGATCCATTATTGTTTCTGTGCTGGAAAACGAAATAGCAATAAATGCATCAGTAAGCTACACTTGCCAATACCAGACGGTGGTGGTTCCGCCAAGTGCGGTTAATAAGGTTGTAAGAAAGAAGTCAAATATGGAGCTACATAGATGGCTTTCATATATGCCCAAATGGTCTTTTGCAAACAAATCACACTTATCTTCTTACGCTAAATTATCAAACTACAGCTATTCACTCATAACAGATGTTGCATCTAAACCAATAATAATGTCAGCCTCAAACATGACAAATGCCACAGAATCGGTCGACTATAATAAAAACGTCTATAAGTTACCAGTACATAAAAATACAAAACTCGTTGTCTCAGATTTGGGTATTTGTGAAAATATAGGACCAGATGAATACACAAGTTTTGATCAGTATCCAGTAAGCAATTGTTATATCCAGGAAGGCAATATTTATATACACGAATATGAATTTAATACGGACACACCTTTTACAAGGTTCAATTTTCCAATAGGGTTATTTTTGTATTTGACATCGTACGACAACACCGAAGATGAAGTTAAAATTGTTGGATTAGACCAAAATGGCAAACTTGTAAGTGACACATTTAAACTACACCCAAGAATAAGCCATAGAACAATAAATAAATACAAAGCAGTAATAGGAGTTTATAGCAAAACATCTTTTAATATATCAACAACAACTAAAAGTGATTCATATATAAGCGGATATATCAACACAAAAAGAATAGTAGATATTGATGGAAATTATTTTGAACCATTCTTTAAAGTTGATGATATAGATCCAACAATATTAAATGTAACAAAAGATAATGGGATTGATGTATATAAGTTTAGATTAAATAAAGTTATTGACAAGTTTGTTGTAACAGAAAATTTAGATATATTCTTCTTGTCTGAATCAACACTTTATTCTGCAAAAATGTATTTAGATGTAGGGCTAAATATTGGCATAACTTCAACTTATAATAATAATGATATATGTGAGGTAATTTATGAAAATGTTATAGATGGCGACAAAATTGAAGTTGATATAAATATTTTAAACATTTTAAAACTAGGTAAAAATTTTACAATACAGCTTAAAAACTCGAACAATATAAAATGGTTTGATCAATACGGCAATGAAGTTAATGAAAGGGTTATTATCAACACAAAAACGTGTCCAGACAAAATAACAATTAATAAGCAAAAGTTAAACAATTTACCTTACATTTTCAGTGTTGAAGTAGAAGGAATAAAGGAAGTTTTTCAAGCTGGTGTAATTGACAATAATATTGATACATATAAAATATGCGAAGACGTATATGATATCAATATGTTTAATGGACATATATACATAAGTTCCCTAAAGAATGCATCACAAAAAGCAACAGAAAATAATCTGTATCCTTACCACTCAAAATTAGTAGATGAAAATCTAAACATAATCACATCAACAACAAGTTCAAAAAATACATTCAAATTGACACCAGTAAGGTGTTGCTACTCAGTAACAAATGGATCAATTGTGTTCCCACAAAAAATAAAAATAGAAGAAGTGCTATATGAATGATTTACTAGAAGTAAAAATTTGCGAGAAAGGCAATAAAAAACACAATGGTAGTATAGAAAGCCTCAACAAAGAAATTAAAAAAGCTCCAGTAATATATATAGATTCCGAAATAGCAGTTGAAATATATGGAAATATTTTAAATATAGATGGCAACAAATATGATCTTTCAAAGTATAAGATATTCAATATTGTTGATATATTAAATCAACATGGAGTTAATGCAAACTTGACAAATATTAAATACTTTAATTATCCAGCAATACTAATGTCAGATTTTAAATCAGTCAATTTAAGGTTAGAAAAAATACAAGAAAGCCCAGTAAATTTATTTACATATGGACTGTCCTATATGGATGCTGTGTACAAAATTACAGAGTCAATTGAATTTAACGTCATAGAAGTAAAAAATAATAATACAGATAACTTATTTGAAGAAGCAAATGGGATAGTTTATTCAAGAGCAACTGATGGTTCAGTTATAATGTATGAAGAAAAATATATTAAATATTTATTAAACGTGCAAGATTATAAAATTATAAATGGTTTTAATTTTGACAAAGATTCAATAATGGGAAGCTATATAACCTCTGGAGCCTAATATGATAACAAAAACATACAATATAAATATAACATTAGCAGCAAATACATATTCTGGGTCAGTGTATAATAGAAACACAACAGTGGACGGTATTGATAATTTTAAATACATATCAACATTGACAGATGGCAACTATGATGAAGATACAATCGTTATTGATGGGAAATTAGTTTCAATTAGAAATAATGGCCACACAATACTGATGGACTCATACATAAAGAAGGATGGTAGAGAATTTTATAGTATACAATCAAATGATGAGTTAATAGATACTGCATATATATACGAAAGATACAATAATACAATATCAATAAGAGATAAATTTGCAATCACCACAGATAGTCTGTCATTTATTAAAAATCAATTAATATCGAATCTAAATTTGCTTGGTATAAAATCCCAACTATGTACACATTCTGAAATATCAACATTTATCAGCTCAATAAATCCACTAGATGAAAATTTTGAAATAATAAAACCAATTACATTAAACAGCACAAGCATAGCAATAAAAACTAGATTCTTTCCAATATTGCCAATATTTAAAATATATGGGTATGTCAATACAACATCGTCATATTTAGATGTATCAGATAATATAATTTCTGTTTCTCAACATACAGGAGAAATAGAAATAGAGACATCCGATATTGATCATGTAAAAATAATATATTTTATAGCACCAGCAATTATAAAAAAACAAATAAATGACGTTTTAATTAATGACGAACAGTATATCAATGTAGAGCCATATGCAGAATCAATATATACTAATATTGTTTCTGAAAATGAAAATATGTTACTAGGCACACTTGAAGCTTCCGACTGTACAATATTCCCTATTAACAAAATAGAGGGAATAGAGTTATCAAAGAATATGATAATTAACGGAAGAATATCAAAGACTAGCAATGATTATGACGTATATAATATATCTCCATCCCACAATATTTATGACAATCTGATACCAACAACATTAGATTTTAATCTGCCAAATGTGGATAATAATATAAATATTGCCATACTTGGTCTTTTTGAAAATACGCACAATAGATTAACGACAATGTCAATCGGTGTTGATGCAATACCTTTATCTTATCAAAATATACTAACATCACCATCAACCTATAATACAATACTACACAGCACAAACTCACCTATTCCATCAGCAAATAATGGCCAATTAACATACAGTATAGACCACACAATAAATGATGGATACGGTATAATATTGCCAGCATGGGCAGACATATCAACATTGGTAATAAATAAGGATAACGGTGTATCAATATCTCCATTTTTAAATTATACTTTTATTGAACCAGATATTGTGATTCTAGACAAAGACTACACAAGTAAAGATGATACATACAATATTCAGTTTACCTCATATGTAAGTCCAATCATTTCTATTATTGATAGCTATAATCATAAAGCGTATATTTCTTCAGTTGGAAATCTTTTCACTCAATATCCAACACTACAAAAAATATATCTTTTATGCAAAGACACTGTTTCTGTAATGTATATTAATAAACAAAACACATACGAAAAGATTTATTTTAAAAATAAGTCAAACTTGACAATAGATGTATCAAAAGAATATATCAAAACAAATTTAGACAAATACAAATCTCTTATTTTGGAAATATAATAATGAGTCAGTTACAAACAAATATAAATCTACCATCTGTTGATAGTATTGATGGATTTGCAACAACATCTAGCGTTGTATCAATTATAACATCTATGGAAGATGAATTAGACAATTTTGGTAATGCCATAGGCAATATATATAATGATGGTGATTACAGCAACAATACGCCAAAAATGATAAACAGCGTTGGAGAATCAATAGGATCTGAATTGATTGATCCAGCAATGCCATTTGGCAAAACGTTTTCAAATTTTACAGAAAGCAAGGTTTTGTCTGGGTCAAAAACAGCAATTTTAAAATTAAATGCTAATACGTCAAATTCAATAACAGTACAAGGTTATAACAGTTCAAATGCCCCAACAATAACCTATAATCTTGCAACAAATCCATACTCTATGTTGCCAAATGAGTGCTATATTAATGGAAGATATATAGTGTTTAAAGATCCACCATATCAATTTAGCATAACATATGATGGAACATATGCAGATTCTTTGTATTTAGAAAAAGATGGATATATGCCAAATATTATTCCAAACTTATATAATCCATCATATTCTAGACCAACGCTAACAATAGAATCTGGTAAAATAAAAGTAAGCATAAATAATGCAAATGCTATTAAATCTGAATCTGCAATAGACGACCAATATACAATAACACTTGCAAACTACCTAGCTCCATTTGTTGATCCAACTGGAAATACCCCATGTCCAAAGGCATATATTTCTGCATTCATATATAGAGCTTCGACAAGCAAATTCTCAAAGCTCGAGTGTAATAATATATACGTATTGTCACCAAAATCTTACTACCTAGATACAGACGAATCAGTAGACCTTGCCAATGATTTAATCTTGATATCTATTACAAACACAACAATCAAGGAATGGTTATTAGTTGCAATTAGAGAGCTTGAAAATCATAAACATGATGGCATGGATATTTCATCACCAATAAGACATGAAACATTAGATGGGTTGCTTCCTTCATCTGATAATCCAAATATTAAATATGCAAAATCAATAACTCCAAATAATGAACATGTGCAGTATCTTCACAGAGAAGGTTATAATGCGTCCGATGAAGGTGCGTATGGAAATGCTATGCTTGGCGATTTATTGATCGGATCAACAAGTAGCAGTTCTTTATTTAATAATACATTGCAAGATTCAAATCAAATACTATTTGGATCTACTGATGGCAATGGGCATGGCATTTACAGAAGATCAATAACAAATGGTGATGTATTAGATATTGCGTCCTCAACAAATGGATTGCTTGTTTCTTATGAATATAATAATCAGTATAAATATGGAATTGGCATATCAACAAACAGTTCTGGCATTCACAAGTTTAGTAATAGACATGATAATAATAACTTATTGATATCATCAAATAATGACAAAACAACATTCGGCAAACATAACAACGTATTAGGATCATATGTTTTAAGCTCTGTAGAAATGGGAACTCTTGATGTTGGTATAATAAATTTAAATCCAGTGTCAATTTCTAAAAGTGGTGGCACAAGCGCACTAATATCATCTAGTGATATAAATTCATTTTTAAATATAACTACAAAAGTTGGAATATATAATAACACTATTAGTGGTGGCATACGTTTCACAGATGGAGCAAATACGTTTGCTAAAATATTTGCATCAAAAGAAAATGGAGCATTGGCTACGGCAATAGATAGCAAGACAGTATTTGCAACTTCATCAGACTTGTATCTGATTAAAAACATTACAGATACAACCGCTGGCATATCCCTAGAGAATCGTGCAAATATATATGTAGGTGATGTATTTTGTTATACGATAGGAACAAGTAAAACTAGCGGGTCAACAAAAAATGGATTTAAGATCGGCAATGACCATGCCATCTACTTAACTGAAAACGTTGGATCAACTGCAAACACTTTGGTTCTTGAAGCAAATAATAAAGTTATATTAACAAAGCCATCATTAACAGTTAATGTAGGGTCTCCAATATACACTGATCTGCAAGCAAATGATATTTACGCAAAAGATATAATACTTAGCGGAAAAGTTTCTGGAAATATAGAGGCTGTAAATTCAGAATTTCAAAATATCACAGTAGGCACATCATTTACATGCTCAAACACATGCACTGCGACATTTAATGGTACAGTTAATTTCAATCAGGCTATTGATTTTAATGATGATGTTAATATTGGTGTCTTAAATATAAATGATGTTATCAATGTTTCTGGTCGTGCAGAAATTGCAAAGGCAGGCATTACTGAATTAATTACCGAAGAAAGCACCACACTAAAAGGCCAAGTTGTTATTGCAGAGCATCAAACAAATAGCAGCTCACTTAAGGTTGATGTAGTATCTGAATTTAATAGTAATGTTGAATTTAAAGATTCAGTTAAGTTCACTAACGAAGTTGTGCTTACGTCATCACTTTCAGTAAATGGCACGTCAAATATTGCAAACATGATATGTCAGAATGGTAATATTACTTCACTTGAAGCAGCAAATGCCTCAGTAGGCGTACTAACTATAACTAATGCATTACATGCTGGAGATCTACAGGCGAACTCTATAACATGTCCACCTGGCAGTATATCTAGTTTTGGTAATTTGCAAGTAAGCAATAAAATCAACCAAACTGGGTCTTCAGAGATAAATACATTCGCTGGATCATTGGAGGTTGCACAGTCTATAAAAATGACTGGTGGTGGGGCGAGGATAGATGCTGGCAATGGCGTTATACTTAATGTGCTCAATGATCCATCAGCATCTCCAACATCTGTTGTCAATAAAGAATATGTAGATGATGTTGTAAATAATATCGGCAGCGTAACTTTGCTAAAATTGGTATATCCAGTAGGCTCTATATTTGTAACACTGACACAATATAGTCCTGGATCGCCAAGTGGACCATTTGGTACATATCACTTTGGGGACTGGGAGCAATTTTCTCAGGGCAGAGTATTGGTTGGCGCAGGAGAGTACACAGAGGTGAATCCTAGAAATGGTAGATCACCAATAACAAAAACATTTGCACCAGGAATGGCGGACGAGGGAGAATACGTGCACGAGCAAAGCATAGCCGAACTTGCCCAACATCAACACGAGTATATTAAGCCAATAAGCACAGTTGTTGGTAGAAAAGATCAAAACTTACCATCAGCAACACCAGCAATAGACGCCATGACAGAGCCTGCAGGGAATGGTGTGGCATTTAATATAATGCAGCCATTTACAGCAGTATATATGTGGAGACGTATAGCATAATGATAACCAAACAATACAATATGAAGCTCCAGGAGGAGCTTCATATATCTAAATTATCACCATCAAATTCAGCCAAAAATGTAATACTTTTCAACATATCTGATAAAAAACAATCATTAATAAAAGTATCCAATAAAGATTCTTTAGAAACCGATATAGCGCAATTATCAAATAAAGCTATAAAAACAAATACAACAGATGTATTGGCAACAGATATTAAGCATAATGGGGTGGCATACTACTTTAAACATAAAAAATTATCCTACCCGTTGCATACAATAACATACAATGCTGATGTACACGAACCATCTGGGCAACTTATTTATTCAAATGAAAGATATGTTGCCGCTGAAATAAAAGATGTAAATGGAAATCTTGTTAGCAAATTAGAATTAGAATTTGTGCCAATATTTATTGATAAAAGATTAACAAATTTAAAAAGTTATATTGATATTGATGGTAAATATTTTACTCCAAAAAGAAAAAACGATAAAATACTAATATCATTTAGCATGGAAGTATCAGAGTATAAAGTAAATAACAGTATATTTGTATGTGATAGATTCTTAAAAGACAATTTAGCAACATTAACATTAAAAGAATTTTTGTATGTGCAAAATAAAACTATCCAAAATAAAAATTGTATAGTCGAATATGATTATCTGAATCCTTATTTTACACTAATAAGAAAAGCTGTTGATTTTATAGAAGTAAATAAAAGTGGATATTGCTATTTGGCAAATAAAAATATAGACGTATCAAGCGTGTCAATAACAAGCATTAATAATGTTTTGGTCAATATAAATATTAACAAATTTGTACAACACTCTTCTGGTAAAATATGTATTTCAGAACTTATTAATTCAAACGTATTAAATCATAAAGATATAATAGAAATTACATATAACTATTTACACAAAGATGAGCAATATATAAATATTGATATAAACAAACTTAATGGTGATTCAAAAATTCACTCGTATGTTGGTGCAACCAAAATAAAAACACCAACAGGCACAACAGAATCAAGTAAATCCTTTAATGTGTTTATTTCACAAAATAATTTTATTGTTACAAATATATTTGATTACACAAGTATAAATATAGCACAAAGCGGAACAGAATACGTTTTTGACTATAGCGTACAAAACCAAATATCGTTTACCCCGCCAGGATCTATTGAACAGTTTTACACCAACAATATTGGAAGTGTAGATGCATATCTGAATGACAAGCATTATAAAGAGTGTGGAACATTTACACTGAGTAAAATTGAAAATGAATTCATTAGTGTAAATAAATCAGTAAAACAAAAAGATTTATTTTTTGAGCCAAATAAAATTATAGTAAATAAATCATCAATTGTTGTAGCGGGAAATGGCGACACAGAAGAGCCTGCTGGTATTAAAAAGATAAAGTATGAAAATGTATTACCATTAGATTTCTTTATTGATCACAAAACAACTTCAAATATATTTATTAAGCTAAATATAGCAAAAGAATTATTATTCAATACTATTTCAACAGACACAGATATAATTAATTTTTGCATAGCTTCAGATGAAATAAATAAGAATTATGGGTTTAATCCAGAGAATTTTAAATTAATATATATTAACAACAACACCACTACAGAGATTGTGCCAATATTCTACATGAATAACACAACTAAGGATTTGTATCTTAAAGGTCCCAACATAGTAAATAATGAAATAAGAATAGGATATGCAGACGCAATATCTAACTATGGGTTTTTAATATGAAAGAATTTATACAAAACTCAAATAATTTAATACTAAGACAATTTTCAGTACACAATATATTGCATGACAATTCATCAATAGACAGGATAAGTGCAGTAGTTAATAATAACTTATCAATCTCAGAAGAAGCAAAAGACACATCAGACAAGTTAGATACATATCTTGTAGAGTTAGAAAACTTAGTAAATTCTATATATTCAGCAATAGAATTAAAAATAGAATTTATGGAAGCATACTGTGATTCCCTTGTTGCTAATGCAAAAGAAATACCAATAAATAAAGCAGGAAGTGTACATTCATATTTTACTGATATTGAATTAGAAAACATGACATACATCAAAGGTGTTGGATATATACTAGGAGTAGATTAATGGCAATTGTAAAATACACAAAGGCAATAAGTGTAACATCACATAATATAACAATGCTAAATACAGAAATATCTAATTTATATATAGATAGAATAACTGGCATAAATAGAAAGGGCGAAGAGGTCCTAATTAAGCACATTGGAGAGTTTGTAAATAATTCAATAGCGTTTATATATGAAGACAATTATAGAATATTCAACATATATTATGATGATGACAGTGGAAACATAGACAATGCAACATTGGATTTAAATTTAAAATTTGTTTCATCTTACTCCAAGTATTCAAAATATGGCTCAATACACCTAAAGGAAAAACATATAGGCCCTATTGCGAATATAAAGCCAGTTGTAGACATGGCAAACATTGGTGATGCAAACATATCAATGTCACTGTTTGTGAGGCTATACGACGAAAATAACGCCATTATACACGGCTACGAAGTTATGATTCCGTTATCATCAGATTCTGTAATGTTTGATAAGTCTAAAAAAGAAAGATACAGTTCCATATATGGGTATATAGAAGACAATAAAATAGATGATGAAAGTTTACTAATAGATAGAGACGATATTTTTGTATTTGGAATACCAATTAACAATGATAAATATATAAAGTTTAATAACGAAATTATAAGTATTGAAAATATAAATGCATCATACATATCATTGTCTGGGGTTATAAATATAATAAATACAGATTTTTCAAAATCAAATCACACACCAATAATAAAAAATATAAATTTAGTGACATATTCATAATGCTAGAATTTAAAAATTGTATAAACAAAAAAGAAATAGTGGCCTATGTAAAAGAAATTGGTGATGAACTTAATAATAAAATAGAAGACATAAATTCTTTAAATAGAAATATGATGCTGGCAATTGAAAAAACAGCATCTTATGGACAGTCTTTAACAGATGGTTTAAAAGTAATTGCAAACCAAGTATCTGATTTAATTATACTTGACGGACATCTAGCTAACATAATAACACCATTTGATAATGTATATGTTGATTTAAAAAATTGCGTTATTGATAAAGATACCTTAACAATAAGATTAGCAAATAAAAAGATTAGTAATTCCACCATAAAAGATATTAAAGTTTTGATAAACAATAGTAATCAGTTTTTTGACACATCTTCTTTTTTATCGGCAAATAGCCCTATGGAATTAAAATCAATAGGCAAGATTCTTGATGCCACGATAGAGATAAACCTATCAAAGGATTTTATAATATCTGAATTTCTATTAGACATAATAGAGGATGGAACAAAGATGCCAAAAATAAAAGAAATCTCTATTGTCTCTTCAGATGGTCTATTAGCAAAACCACTCATATTAAATAGCAATTCAACAAATTATAATATTAGATCAGCAAAAGACATCATAAGAATTCAGCCATGTATTGGAAACAAAATTATAATCAACATAACTAAAGATGATTCATACCTATCCGAAAATTCACAAATATATGAAATAAAAGCAAAATCACTAACAATAAATTCTGCAGAATCATATAGTAATGGAGAAGTATTAATTGGCCCAATCAAAGCATCAAGCCCAATATTAAAAGCGGGTGTTTTTTTAGAATCTGATAGTCAAATAGGAATTGAGATATCAACAAATAAAGAAGAGTGGTTTAAAGTTTCAAATATAAATTCAATATCAAAAATATCATCAATTTTTAACATAAACAATGTAGATGAAAATAGTACAAATTTTGACAACGACATCAAAGAAATATATGTAAAACTTATAATATCGTCAGAAAAAACACAGCCAATCAATTTCAATGATAAATATATAACAAGAACTGTTGTGTCTTCTAATGGTTATGTCGAAGCTGGATATGAATCAGAATACATGGTTTCTAATGTTTTTGAATCGCTAAATAAATCATACGGAAGAAGCTCATTATTTAAATTAAAACCATATGAGTACAGCAAGCCATATGCAATACTTGACAATAAAAAACTATCCCTAATTAAAGACAAAGAAACATACATCTTTGATGAAACAAGCATTACTATCAAATCAGACATGGACAAAATGTTCATAAAAGAAAAGACAGGCAAGACAACAGAACTTTATGCTGGAAATAATATAGCGCTATATACACAATCAATACCAATATTGTCTCGGGTAAATGCACTAACCAGTATTGAATGCTGCTTAAAGATGAAAATACCATGTGGTACATATCACTTAAGATACGAAGACAAAGAGTGGTCTATTGATATGTCAAATATATCTTGTAAATCTATAGATACATTTAATTTTCTATCAAAAGAAGGTGATAAGCTATATATAAGAAATTCATGGAATAATGAAATTACAACTATTGAAGCTGTTTTGGTAGAAGGTCAATATATTATATCGCTATACGACTATTTCTTTGAAAGTATTACAGATTTAAAATTTAATAAATATTATCCATACGGAAACTTATCTGGAACATACTCTATAAGCAATGGGAAAATAAAAACAAAGCAACAGTCACTTGCTGCAGCTGATGCGTTTATTCAATATGAATCACAAATTACAAAAAAGATAATAAAGAATTCTGCTTCTAAAGTAATAAATTTAGATAGATCTTTTGCAGCAAAATACAAAGAAAATCTAAATAATTTTGTATTTAAAAGAATAGCAAAATTACAAAATTCAAATATTATCAATGGATCATTAAAAATTGATACATCCAATGCACCAATTCCATCAATCATAAATGAAGTAAATTTTATAGACGGCGTATCCGAATTTACAAAATACGGAACAGTTAAAAAAACAATAGAGACAAATGTAAATATAATTAATGTAGAAGATATCAAAAAAGATGGACAAATGTTATTTACTGGAGAATCAGACTTATTTGTTAATAGAGTATATTCAGAAAATGAATTAATCTTTAGAGGAGACTATTTTGTAGAAAATGGCACTATAAAACTACCAGAAGGGGTATTTACATCGGAATTTATTTTTACTGAAATTACATACGAATCTATATTGTCAATTAATCAAAATGGGCTGTATTCAGTTGATTACAAAAAAGGAATACTATATTCACAAAATCCTATATATGAAAATATAGAAATTGAATACATGCACTCAACATTGCATGCGGTATATAACGCAGTAAAAGAATTAGAACAATTTGAATATATTGATACAGGCAATAGTGTAATTATAAATGGCAATAAAGAAACATATATTGTAGAAACAGTATTAAAAAATCCAGAAAATCAAAATATCGAAATAACACCAATAATTAAAAATATTCAAATAAGATACGCAATATGAGTAATTTTTTATCAACAAATTTAAAAAAACTAGCACTATTAACTAATGCAAATTTAGACGAAGTAAGTATTAGTAATTTAGAATCTGAAATAGCTAGCATATCAGATATAAATCTCAATACGTTATCGTATGCAAAAAACATAGAGCTATATAAGTTTTTTATAAAGACACTAAATAATGTTTCAAAAACACAAGACAATGAAACAAAACTTAATAATATTTTAGAAATAATAGAAGACAAATTTGAATATATAAATAAAAAAATTAGAATTTCTTTATACGAAAAAGTAAAAAGTGCACGCTTATTAAATGACTACACAATACAAAAACAAACTTTAGCATTTGATATAGATATTAATCCACAAACATTTAAAACAATGACTGGAACAATAATTGATTCCACTATATTAGCAATAAAATCAAAAGATAACGGAATACAAAAATCAATAGATACAGAAATTGTAAAAAATATACAAGTAGAAGGTAATAACGGTTTATCAAGTATAGGTGGAACAATACAGATCGG
>CALFYC010000222.1 GCA_937952895.1 uncultured Neisseriaceae bacterium | reverse complement strand
ATTTTTAAATACTCTAGGACCAGTAATGTTTGATTTGAATGTTAATTACCAAAATGACTTAAGGCGTAAAATAACCGAAAACTATCGTAGTGAAGAAGCTAAATGTATTCAAGAATTGCTTGCTTATACTAATTTTCCCCATGACTTTATAAATGAAGCAACTGATATTGCCCGTAAATTAGTTACCAAGACTAGAAATGCAAGAATTAGTGCTAATGGTGTTGATAATTTAATGCAAGAATTTAAATTATCTACTCTTGAAGGCATTGCATTAATGTGTTTGGCTGAAAGTCTATTACGTATTCCAGATTCTGAAACACAAAATAAGTTAATTAGTGACAAAATTGCAAAAGCAAAATGGTCAAAACATACGAAGACAGATAGTTTATTTGTTAATGCTACTAGCTGGGGGTTGATGCTGACTGGTAAACTAATGAAAATTAATAATAATGATAAAAATCTAACTTCAATGCTGGCCCGGGCGATTGCTAAAGGTGGAGAACCATTAATTCGTAAATCCATGACTATTGCTGTAAAATTAATGGGGCAACAATTTGTTATGGGTGAAACAATTGAAGATGCTATTCAAGTTTCACATAGTAAAGAATGCTTAGGTTATCGATTTTCTTATGATATGTTAGGAGAGGCTGCTTTAACTGAGGAAGATGCACTAATTTATTTACAAAGCTATATTGATGCAATACATGCAATCGGTGCTAAAAAAACAAATAATGATGTGTATAAAGATGCGGGAATCTCAGTAAAATTGTCAGCAATTCATCCACGCTATAATCGCAATCAATATAAGCGTGTAATGCAAGAATTATATCCACGCTTAAAACAGTTATTTTTGTTGGCTAAAAAATATAACATTGGCTTATTTATCGATGCTGAAGAAACAGAACGTTTAGATCTTTCCCTAGACTTACTAGAAAAGCTAGTGTGGGATCGAGATTTATCTGGGTTTAAAGGGATTGGATTTGTAATTCAAGCTTATCAAAAACGTGCCATTCATGTAATTGATTATGTCGCAGATCTTGCACGTAATTCAAATAAGCGAATAATGATAAGACTAGTTAAAGGTGCTTATTGGGATAGTGAAATTAAAAAATCACAAGTTGATGGACAAAATGATTATCCAGTTTTTACGCGTAAATTTCATACTGATTTATCTTATCTTGCTTGTGCTAAAAAAATTATTGTGAATAATGAATATTTATATCCTTTATTTGCAACTCATAATGCTTTAACATTAGCTTTTATCTACAAAATGGCAGAAGGAATTCAATACGAGTTTCAATGTTTATATGGCATGGGTGAAACACTTTATGACAATGTGGTTGGGGTAAATTCATTAAATATCCCATGTAGAGTTTATGCACCTGTTGGAACTTATAAAACATTACTAGCCTATTTAGTTAGACGTTTACTTGAAAATGGAGCTAATTCTTCGTTTGTTCATCAACTAGTTGATAAAAAAGTTCCTATTGATACTTTACTTATTAATCCAATTGATTTAGCTAGAAAGTCTAATGGCTTACCTAATCCAAATTTTGCTAAACCATCCCATATCTACCCAGATTTACGTCTTAATTCAAAAAGTTTTGATTTGGCTGATGAAATTACTTTAAGTAAATTACAATTAGAATTAAATATGGCTAATGCTAAGATGCATAAAGCTTACCCTTTAATTCCTGGGGTTAGTTGTGAAGGTCGAGAATGTAAGTTAGTTATTAGTCCGGCAAATAATCAAGATATAATTGGTCAGGTAACAAAGGCTAATTTAGAAGATGTGGAAATTGCGCTAACTAATTCGATTAATGGGTTTAATCAATGGTCACAAGTATCCCCAATTGAGCGCGCCAATGTTTTATTTAAAATGGCTGATTTATTAGAGACTAATTATATCAATTTACTAAATTTATTAATTCGTGAAGCAGGTAAAAGTTTAAGTAATGCAATTAATGAAGTGAGAGAAGCTGTTGATTTTTGTAGATATTATGCGACCCAAACGAAATTAGAATTTGCCAATAATACACATAAACCGATTGGTCCATTTGTATGTATTAGTCCTTGGAATTTTCCTTTGGCAATTTTTTTAGGGGAAGTAAGCAGTGTTTTAGCGGCAGGGAATAGTGTTATTGCAAAACCTTCCGATCAAACGATTTTAATTGCTTATTATGCAATTGAATTATTCCATCATGCAGGAATTCCTAAAGATGTATTACAGTTTGTGCCGGGTTCAGGGAGTATTATTGGTAATGCGTTAACCAAAGATGCGCGGATTAAAGGCGTTGTTTTTACTGGATCTACGGAAGTTGCTCAGACAATTAATCAAAATCTCTTTCAAACATCATCTGATGCGATATTAATTGCCGAAACTGGTGGGCAAAATGCCATGATTGTTGATTCAAGCTCCTTACCTGAGCAAGTGGTAACCGATGTTATGATTTCGGCTTTTGATAGTGCAGGGCAGAGATGTTCGGCACTCAGGATTTTATATATTCAGGCAGATATTGCAGATAAAGTCATAGAAATGTTAAAAGGTGCGATGGATGAATTACATGTTGGAAATCCAGCATTATTTGCTACTGATGTAGGGCCTGTTATTGATAAAAATTCACAAAAAACCTTACTTGAACATATTGATAAAATGAAAGCTCAAGCGCGAATGTTTTATCAGGCTAAACTTAGTCATGATTGTGATAATGGGATATTTGTACCACCAACATTCTTTGAAATTGGAAGTATTTCTGAATTAAAGCGTGAAGTGTTTGGTCCAATCTTACATATTATACGTTATGATTCTGATGAGCTAGATAAAGTAATTAAGGAAATTAACTCTTCTGGTTATGGTCTTACTCAGGGGTTACATAGTAGAATTGAAGATGTAGCTACCAAAGTGTATGAAAATATTAAAGCTGGAAATATATATATTAACCGTAATACCGTGGGAGCTGTTGTTGGCGTACAACCATTTGGTGGAGAGGGCTTATCAGGGACTGGTCCTAAGGCTGGAGGAATGTTTTATTTATACCGCTTAGTTAAAACAACTAAATCACCTCATTTTAAGTATACTTTACGTAATTTTGAATTTGATAAATTAAAAGTATTTTTAAATAGCTTAGAGCATTGCGGATTTGATTTAGCTGAGCAAGATGAATTAAAGTCATTTGCGGCAAATGCTATGGCTCATTCTTTGCTAACCAAACAGGTTGAATTAGTTGGGCCTACAGGTGAACGTAATTTTATGTTATTTGCACCTCGTGGCCATGTGGCATGTTTTGCCAATGATAAAATTGACTATGCTAAACAGATTATTTCAGCTCTAGCTACTGATAATTTCGTGTATTTACCGCAATCAGAAATTAGTACAGCATTTATGAATAAATTTCCTCAATTTATTCGCTCATTTACTGATATTAATAAATTGGCAATTTTAAATGTTGCGATGTTTAGTCGTGATTATCAAGGTATCTCTTGTCAATTACAATTAATTGTTAAACGATCTGGATGTTTAGTTGTTCCTATAATAGAAGATATTGATTCATCATTATCTTATAATTTACATCTTTTAACAACCGAAAGAACGGTTAGTATTAATATAACCGCAACAGGTGGTAATGTTCAATTAATGAGTCTTGTTGATAATATTTAGACTAATAACTAATTTAAATATTTAAAAGTATTTAATTGATGACAAATAATTCATCTAAAGCTGATTTATTGGCAATTCTTAAGCAGTTGCCAATTAGCATACTTCATAAAAAAATATGGAGTGCTAAATTAGATAGAGAAGGTGGAATTCAAGAATTTGAATGCTATTTATCTGATTGTAACTATAAAATAAATCTAGCTAAATCTTCTTTAATAACTTATCCGGATAATCTACCAGTTAGCCAAAATATTGAATTAATTAAGATGCAAATTTTAGCTAATCAAGTATTAATTATATGTGGTGAGACTGGTTCTGGAAAAACCACTCAATTACCAAAACTATTATTTGAAATGGGCTTTGCGAATTATGGCACCATTGGGCATACTCAGCCAAGACGTATTGCTGCAAGGAGTATTGCTAAAAGAGTTTCCGAAGAATTGTCTAATCAAGAATTAGTTGGATATAAAATCAGATTTCATGACAAGACTAGTTCAAAAACCGCAATCAAATTAATGACAGATGGAGTATTGCTCCAAGAAATCCAGAATGATAAATACTTGCTTAAGTATTCGGCATTGATTATTGATGAAGCACATGAAAGAAGTTTAAATATTGATTTTATTTTAGGCTATTTAAAATCAATATTATTTAAACGACCAGATTTAAAGTTAATTATCACCTCAGCAACGATTGATAATCAAAAAATTGCTAATTTCTTTAATAATGTTAAAGTAATTGAAATTCCAGGGAAGGTTTATCCTGTTGATATTATTTATCAAGATATTGATGAATTAACTGATCTCAATAATGCGATTTATCAGGCAATTAGTTCATATTTGGAAATTGGCTTTGGGAATATTTTAGTATTTATGCCAGGTGAGCGTGAAATTAAGGACTGTGTAAATTTTTTGCGTAAAACTAAATTAAATATTCATGAAATATTACCATTTTTTTCAAGGCAAACAGAAAGTGAGCAAAGTTTAATTTTTAATGAATCCGGTAAATTAAAAATTATTGTTACAACTAACATTGCTGAGACTTCTTTAACTATTCCTGGAGTTCAATTTGTAATTGATAGTGGCCTAGCAAAAGTTAAACGTTATAGTATTCGAAGTAGGGTAGAACAATTACAAGTTGAAAAAATCTCTAAATCAAGTATTATCCAAAGAACTGGTCGTGCAGGTAGAGTAAGTCATGGCCTTTGTGTAAGATTATTTAGTGAAGTAGATTTTAATCTACGTCCTCAATATACAGACCCAGAAATATTACGTAGCAATTTAGCTAATGTAATTTTAAAATTATTAGTATTTAAATTAGGGAGACCTAATGATTTTCCATTTTTAGATCAGCCATCTGAAAAATCTTTTAATGATGGGTTTAAGATTTTATACCAATTAGGTGCAATTGATGAAAATAATCAAATCACGAAGCTTGGTCTTGAAATTGCTAAAATTCCAATTGATGCTAATTTGGCCCGAATGATTGTTGCGGCTAATAAATCGTCGCTATCTGAAGTTCTAATAATTACCTCGTTTTTATCCATTGTTGATCCACGTGAAGTGCCAATTGAATATAAAACCCAGGCTTTAGAAAAGCAGGAAATTTGGTTAGATAAAAAATCAGATTTTTTAACAATTTTAAATTTATGGGCTTGGTATAAAGATGAACTAATACATAGTAAATCACGTAAGAAATCATTAGAGAAATTTAGATCCCACTTTCTATCTGCAAATCGCTTACGTGAGTGGTCTGAATTACATTCTCAACTAAAAGAGTTGGTTCTAAGTATGTCATACTTAGAAAATTCTGATGCTGCAACTTATGAACTAATCCATAAAGCTATTTTAACTGGGTTACTTAATAATATTGGTCAAAAAGATGTAGTAGAAAATTTTTATTTAGGGACTAATAGTAAAAAGTTTTTAATTCATCCTAATAGCAAAATTGACAAAGCTAAATGGATTTGTAGTGGGACATTAATGCAAACTGCAAAGTTATATGCCAGAATAAATGCAGCAATTGATCCTATATGGCTTGTACCATTAACTAAGCATCTCGTTAAATATACATATGATTGTGAAGCTTGGGATAGGAAAAGAGGGGAAGTAACGGCAAGACAAAATTCAATTTTATATGGTTTATTAATTTATCAGATTAAAGTGCCATTAGCTTTAACTAATCATATTCTTGCTCGAGAAATTTTTATTCGTGAGGCTCTTGTTTTAGAAAATATAAATATAACTTTTGCTTTTTTAAAACACAACAATCAAGTAATTCAGCAGTTAGAAGATTTAGAAGACAAATTTAGATCACATTTTATAATTTTAGAAGATGAGTTGTTTAAGTTTTATGATGGCAAATTACCATTAGAAATTTTTGATGTTAAAACATTAGAGGCATGGCTTAAAATTCCAGAAAATATTCATAAATTAGATATTACTTATGATGAATTTATTAAATTATTTATGGTTGATAACTCTTCATTTAGTTTATATCCTGATACATTAAGCCTAAATAATGAAGTAATTAACTTAACCTATATCTTTGATAAAGAGCGTCTTGATGATGGTGTTACTGCTGAAATTTTACTCAATCAATTAAATAATCTTGACGAAGAAGTATTTTCCTGGCTGGTTCCTGGTTTGATCAGGGATAAAGTAAGCTATATTGTTAAGTCATTACCTAAAGCTATACGTGTTCAAATTAATCCGCTTAACGAATTTATAACTAATTTTTTACATTTAGATAGACAAGAAATTGGTTTTTCAAAACTATTAGCTGATTATATAGCCAAAATTATTAATCACAAGATATTAGTTAAGCAAATTGAAGAGATAGATTTACCCGCATATTTAAAATTCCATTTTAAAATTATCGATAATAATCAAATTTTATTGGTAAGTGATAATTTAAAAGATCTTAAATTGAAACTTGCGTCGCATATGAACCAATTAATTAGTGATTTAAATAATGATGAAGATCTTCATGATATTCGTGAATGGAGTGATGATTTAAATGATTTATTACAAGAAGTTAAATTACAGCATAAAAATGGGAAAATAAAAGGCTATAAATCCTTAGTAATTAAAGATAATTTAATTAATTTAACGAAGGTAAATAGTTTAGATATTGCTAAAACTAATACCAAAATTGCTTTACGTAAATTGATTAGATATAAATTTGCCAATCTAATTAAATATTTAGAACAAAAACAATATTATCAATTTAGACAATCTAGTCTTTTATTATCAAATATTTATAATCGTGAAGATCTATTAAGTGACAGCATTGACTATTTGGTGCGTAATAGCATTGATTTATCTACTATCCCTAAAACTAGTAATGAATTTCAGCAATTAGTAAACTTAAGTCAGATCAAATTATCAGATGAGGTGCCAAATTTTGGCAAAACTATGTTTGAGATTGCTAAATTTTATAATCAGGTACAGAATAAAATTATTGATCATCCATTATTCCAGATAATAGAATTGCAATTAGATGATTTAATCTTTCCTGGATTTTTAAAATATATCAATAGTGAGAATCTGGTACACATCCCAAGATATCTGAAAGCTATATTAATTAGATGTGATAAATATTGGGACAATAAGGTTAGGGATATGCAACTTGAAGAGGAGGTTTCTCAAGTATATAATGTTTGGTATGAATTCGTTGATTTACACGAATCACAATCAAAGAAGTTGCCACAATCTGTTTATTCCTTTAAATATAAAATTGAGGAATTAAGAGTTTCTTTATTTGCCCAAGAATTAAAAACACCATTTTCGGTTTCAAGCAAAAGGTTATTTAAAGAGCTATCTTTATTTGAAGAACAATATTAATTAAGTTATGTTAGATTAGTTTTTGTTAATTAAACTAAGCTATAATAATGATGATGCCAAAAAAATATATTTAGTGTTTATAATCTTTTAATGATTGAAATGGTTTATGTTTATAAATTTATTATTGTGGAGCCTAAAAATTATGCAATTTAGAAATATCACATTACTATCTATTCTTTTGTTAACAACAAATGTTTTTGCTATTGATAAAGATTTTGAATGTTCTGGTGCTCCGCAGAATCCCGCTATTAAGCAAGCAGTTAAATGGTATCGTGATTCAGCAGAAAAGCGTGCTATATATCGCCAAACCTTTGCAATTGCTGGAGAATATGTTAAAGCGCAAATTGATAAAGATCATCTAAAACCACAATCATGGGGTGTGATTTTAGATATTGATGAAACCACTTTAGATAATAGTTCATATTTTAAAAATTGTAATGAATTAGCGGATAATGAAGATGATTTTAGTAAATATATTGATTTAAAAGAATTTTCTAAAGCGCTGCCTGGGGTAGTAAAATTTAGCTGCAGTGTTAAAAAGCAAGGCGGTTATGTTTCATTGGTTAGTAATCGTGATGGGGCATATACAAGCGGTAATACTGTAGCTGCAACAGTAGATAATCTAAAAAAACAAGGCGTGTGTTTTGATCAAATTGTTTTAACTAATCGTAAAGATAATCCAACCCCATCAGATAAAAATCCGAGGTTTAATGCGGTTGAATTTGGTAAATATGAATCAAAATTAATGGTATGGTCAAATAAAATACCACCACATAAAGTTATTGCTTATATTGGTGATAATATTCAAGATTTTCCTAAATTTAAACAATCAGATATAATTAAACTTGATGCCAATGATGATAATTACAATATATTTGGTCATGGCTATTTCATTCTACCTAATCCACTTTATGGAAGTTGGGAAGATAATCAGTTTAATTAAATTGACTAATAATTTTAAAAGCTCATCACGATAAGGTGAGCTTTGGGAATGTTTAATAGAGCAATGAAAATATCAATTTATTCTTGTTCTTCAGCAGAATCAATGCCATCACGTTCAAGATTTTCATGAACCCGAATTCCAATAAATTTATTTAGAATAATTAAAATTATATATGTAGCAAAAAAACTAAATAAAGCAACTACACAAGTTACAATAAATTGTTTATATAAAAGTGATCCGTCACCATATATTGCACCATATGGAATAGCTAGGTTTACTTTAGGAGTTGCAAATACTCCAACCAAAATACCTCCTAAAAACCCAGGAACTCCATGGCATGTAAATACATCTAATGAGTCATCTACTTTATTTTTTAAGCGATTATAGTAAATAATTATTATATAGGAAACTAATGATGCAATACCACCAATTGCAATGGCAGCAGATACCCCTACGTAGCCTGCTGATGGAGTAATTGCAACTAAGCCAATAATTAGTGAATTACAAATTCCAGTAATGCTATTGGCTTTATTGCGAATGAGATCTAAGAAAACCCATACTGCCATAGCTGCTGATGTTGCAAACATCGTATTTGCAACTGCTTGAAATACGATTGGATTAATTTCTAAGGCTGAGCCTGCATTAAATCCAAACCAACCAAACCATAATAAACCACAGCCTAGAACCATTAGTGGTAGATTATGTTTACCATTCCGTTTTGCATCTGATTTGCGTGGTTTTAAAACCATTGCTAAAGCTAGACCAGAAAATCCTGCGCTTACATGCACAACTAATCCACCAGCAAAGTCAAACGCACCAAAATGATATGCCCAACCATTATTACTCCAAACCATATGTGCTAAGGTGCAATAAACCATAATTACCCAGATGATAATAAAAAGCAAATAAGCACGAAACTTCAAACGTTCTACCCCAGAACCTGAGATTATTGCAGGAGCAATACTTGCAAACATTGCCTGAAAACAAATAAATGATATAGTTAATACTTTAGTTCCTGATGCGATTTGATTAATTTGAATAGGAATTAAAAATTCTAACCCTGGCGAACCAATAAATGGATTTTGACCATTAAATGCTAATGAATAACCAATAGCCCACCAAACCATAGGAATAATTCCTAAGGTGACGATACTCATTTTAATTGTATTTAATGTATTACGTCCAGAAACTAATCCTGAATAAAAAAAAGCTAAACCAAAATTCATAAGTAGTACAAGTATTGCAGAGATAGATACCCAAAGAGAGTTTTCAAGAATTTGCGAATTCATAAATTATAAATTTTCCGTATGCAGATTTAGTTTAAAAATTCAGCTATTTCGCGTGCAGCTTCCATTCCATCAGCAATAGCATATACAACTAAACTAGCACCGCGCACTATATCACCACCGGCAAAAATTTTGGAATTACTACTTTGTTGATGTTTATAAGAAATTTTGATACGACCATGATGGTCTAAGTTTACATGATTTGGATTTAACCATGGTAACTCCTCAGGTCTAAAACCAAACGCAGTAATTACAATATCAGCTTCGATTTCAAACTCTGAATTATTAATGGTCTCTATAGTTTTTTGTCCATCTGAGCCAATATTAACTTTAGTTTGAATAAATTTAACTCCAGTTACTTTGCCATTTTTTTCAGTTAGGCCAGTTGGTTGAGCATTGAAGATAAATTTACAACCTTCTTCTAAGGAGTTAATGTATTCGCGTTTTGATCCTGGCATATCATTTTCATTACGTCTATAGGCGCATGTTACACTAAGCGCATTAAGACGTATTGAAGTTCGAATACAATCCATGGCTGTATCACCGCCACCTAACACCAAAATTTTCTTATTTTGAATTTGAGGTTTAAATTCAACATCCTGATTTTCTAGGATATTTTTATTAACAGAACTTAAAAAAGTCAGTGATTCAATAACATTTATATTAGATGAAGTTAATGATTTTTCTTGTAACGGTTGATAAGTCCCAACCCCAATAAAAACTGCATCAAAGTCAGATAATAATTGTTCAAATTGAATATCTTTACCAATTTCAGTATCTAGTTTAAATACAATCCCGGCATCTTTTAATAAATTAAAACGATTTTTGATTATATTTTTCTCTAGTTTAAATGCAGGAACCCCGAAAGTCATTAGCCCACCAATTGTAGATTGGCGATCAAATACGGTTACATTAATGCCACTGCGATTTAACATATCCGCACATGCTAATCCAGCAGGACCAGCACCAATAATTGCAACTTTTTTATCTGAACGTTTTTCTATTGTGTAATTTGGTTTCCATCCCAATTTAAATGCTTCATCAGTGATATATTTTTCAACATTACCAATGGTGACGGCACCAAATCCATCTTCAAGGGTACAAGATCCTTCACATAAACGATCTTGTGGACAGATCCTGCCACATATCTCAGGGAAACTATTTGTTTGGTGTGATAGTTCGGCAGCTTCAATAATTCTTCCTTCATAGGCTAATTTTAGCCACTGTGGAATATAGTTATGTACTGGACACTTCCACTGGCAATATGGATTACCACATTCAAGACATCGATCTGCCTGATGTTTTATGTCTAAATCATTATGCTGAATATATATTTCTTTGAATTGAGTTTGGCGTTCTTTTTCATTAATTTTTGGTGGGTCAATTCGTTCAATTTCAATAAATCGATTGATATTCTTTTTCATAAGCTGATTGCCTTTTAATTTAGGTAGCTAATCATACTATTAATACTAATATTTTTAGGCTTAATTAGTATTAAATTTTTAATATTACTCTCAAAATCTGCTAGAAACTGAGAAGCTCTTGCAGAACGTGTTTCATGATAATGTTGTGAAATTAAATCATAAAGATATTTAATATGTCTATCTTTAGTTTCACCTAATTCTTCGATAGATAATGTTTCAACAAAATCATGATTAAGATTAGCTTGAGTTTTTGATTTATCATGCCAAATATAACATATGCCACCAGTCATACCAGCACCAAAATTTTGATCAATTTTACCCAAAATTACAACAACACCACCGGTCATATACTCACAGCCATTACTTGCTAGTCCTTCAATTACTGCGGTTACTCCAGAATTGCGTGCCGCAAATCTATCTCCAGTGTTCCCATTGACAAATAGTTGGCCACTAGTTGCACCGTATAGGCAAGTATTGCCCATCAAGGTAATATCGCTATTATTATTTAAGCTTTGATGTTTTATTACAATTTTACCACCAGAGAGGCCTTTACCCACATAATCATTAGCTTCACCATTTAGATATAACTCCATACCTTTAGTAGCCCAAACGCCAAAAGATTGACCGGCAACTCCATTAAAATTAAGAATAATTGGCTTTTCTAATCCGCCTACTCCATGGTTTTTAGCAATTTCACCAGCTAAAGTTGCACCGATTGAGCGATCTGTATTGTAAATTGTGTAGGTTTTTTCTAATGTCTGTGAATTATACACAGCTTCCATACAATCAGCATATATGCGTTGATTTAAAACTCCGCGGTCATGGTTAATGTTGGCTTCACTATAATATAGTGGATAATTAGAAGATGTGCTTGCTAGAGATAACATTTCAGCTAAGTCAACCTTTTTAGTTGTTTGATGGTTAACTTGCTCTAATAGGTCTGTTCTACCAATTAGATCAACTAGTTGACTTAAGCCTAATTTACTTAGCCAATGTTGTGTTTCATGGGCGACACCTTTAAAATAATTAATTACCATATCAGGAAGACCTTTAAAATGTTTTTGTCTTAATTCAACATTTTGGGTGGCCATTCCGGTGGCACAATTATTTAAATGACAGATTCGTAGGTATTTGCACCCTAAAGCAATCATAGGTGCTGTGCCAAATCCAAATGATTCAGCCCCTAAAATTGCAGCTTTTATTACATCTAATCCAGTTTTTAATCCACCATCTACTTGAAGGCGAATTTTATGACGTAAATTATTTTGTACTAAAGCTGCATGAGTTTCTGCAATTCCTAATTCCCAAGGACTGCCTACATTTTTAACTGAAGTAATTGGCGCTGCACCCGTCCCACCATCGTAACCCGAAATGGTAATTAAATCAGCTTGAGCTTTAGCAACACCACAAGCTATAACTCCAATTCCAGGTTCGGATACTAGTTTTACCGAAATTAGAGCCCCTGGGTTTAACTGTTTTAAATCAAAAATTAATTGAGCTAGATCTTCTATAGAATAAACATCATGGTGTGGAGGGGGGGATATTAAGGTTACTCCTGGAGTTGCATGACGTAATTGTCCAATTTCAATGCTGACTTTTTCACCGGGTAATTGACCACCTTCACCAGGTTTTGCACCTTGAGCAATCTTAATTTGAATAATTTCAGCGCTCATCAAATAGCTTGGTGTTACACCAAATCTACCAGATGCGATTTGTTTTATTTTTGAATTTAAATTAGTATTAAAACGTTTTGGATCTTCACCACCTTCACCAGAATTTGATCTGCCACCAATTGTATTCATTGCAATAGCTAATGCTTGATGTGCCTCAGAACTTAAGGCTCCAATTGACATTGCAGCACTATCAAAGCGGCGACAAATTTCATTTACTTCGTCAACATTATGATTATGTTCAACTTGTGTGGGGATTTTAATAGATAATAAATCACGTAAGCAGGAAATTGGTCGTTGATTTACTTCATTTGCAAATTTATAGTAATCTTCTAAATTACCACTTGTTGCAGCTTTTTGTAGCTTTGTAACTACATCTGGGTTAAATGCATGAAATTCACCAGAATAAAGATATTTTAGATTACCCCCAATTTCAATTGGTTTACTATTATTCCACGCAAAAGATTTTATTTTTTCTAATTCTGCTTGAATATCAGTAAAGGTCGAACCTTTAATTCGTGATACAGCATTAGTGAAACAAATTTGGGTAACTGAATTATCAATACCTAAAGCTTCAAATAGCTGTGCTCCTCGGTATGATGCAATTGTTGAAATACCCATTTTCGACATAATTTTAAGAATGCCTTTATTTATTGAAGCTAGATAGTTATTTATTAAGGTTTCTAAATCTTTATTTGAGGCGGCGTTTGAATGTATGTCTTCAATAATTTTATAACTCAAATATGGATAAATAGCGGTTGCACCAAATCCTAAGAGAATACAAAATTGATGTGGGTCACGAGTGCTTCCTGTGCTTACAATTAAATCAACATTCAAACGCAATTCTTTAGTCACCAAATGATTATGAATTGCACCAAGAGCCATTACAGCTGGAATTGTAGTTTTAATTGAATCAAGATTAAAATCTGACAAAATTAATATGGTTTTGCCATTAAGAACTGCATGTTCAGATGAGGATATAATTTGGCGTATGCTTTGCTCTAGAGAAATTTTGCTTGAATCAAAACTCAAATCAATCTCATGAATAAGATTAGAGTTATTCTTAATAATATTAGTATATATTTCTCCAGAAATAATTGGCGAATTCAGTTTATATCCAGAAATTGATGTTGAATTAGTTAAATTAAGTTTTGTTCCGATATAGGTATCAAGTGACATAACATATTTTTCACGAATGGAATCAATTGCTGGATTAGTTACTTGGGCAAAATTTTGTCGAAAATAATCAGTTAGAGGGCGTATTTTGCTACTTAATACTGCAATTGCTGCATCATCACCCATTGACATCGTTGGTTCTATTCCATCAAGAGCTGAAACTTTAATTACATTTTCTATTTCTTCTTGACTAATCATAAACATTTTTTTATATATATTAAGGTCATGTTTTAATGACATAGTCTCATGTTTCATTTCTGTTAAAACTAATGTGGTGTAATTATTATGCTGTGAATATTTGAGGTCAAATTGTTGATAAATATCCTGATCAAATAAAATTTTCTTAGTTTGTGTATCAATAAGAATCATTTCACCTGCACCTAGACGACTTTTTATAATGAACTCTTCTTCTGGATAATCTAAAATTCCGGTTTCGGACGCAATGACTACAATTCCATTCTGAGTAATTGAATAACGTAATGGTCTAAGTCCATTACGATCCAGACAACACATTACTTGTTGCCCATTTGAAAATATGATTCCAGCAGGTCCATCCCATGGTTCATAACTGGTTGCTACTGTTTCATACCACTTTTGTATTTCTTCTATTAATTTATTATTATTTTTCCAATATGGGGGGATAATAATTCTAAGTGCTTGTTTAAAATCTAAACCTGATATAATCAACATTTCGACCATATTATCTAAGCTAAATGAGTCTGAACCAAATTCGGTAACCATTGTTGCTAAATGATTGATGTTTTGTTTAACCGTTTCAGGTAATAGACTTAAACCTCGTGCTTTAGCCCATAATCGATTGCCAGATATGGTATTTATTTCACCATTATGTGCTATGTAACGAAATGGCTGAGATAAAGCCCAACTTGGCTGGGTGTTGGTTGAAAACCTTTGATGAAACACACAAATACTGGTTTTTACTAATGGGTTTGCAAGATCTAAATAAAACTCTTTAAGTATTCTGGGTAAACACAAAGCTTTATAAACAATTGTTTTACTAGATAAACTACAGATAAAGAAATTATGATTATCTTTAAATTTAAATTCAATATTTTTTCTTAATGCAAATAAGCGTAGCTCAAAATCATTAGCCGTAAGTTCTTTTGGTGAATTAATAAATAACTGTTCCATAATTGGTAGGCTAGATTTGGCAATTCTCCCTAATACAGAAACATTAATCGGAATATTACGAAAATGAATATCATTAAAACCTATTTTTTTACATTCTTCAATAATAATTGACTTTTGTTCTGCCAAACTAATATATTCGCGTGAGAAAAAGATGTTTCCAGCGGCGTAGTTAAGAGCTAATTGAAAGCCATCATTCTCGAATAATTCAACACGGAAAAACTCATCTGGAATCTGAATCGATAGACCACATCCATCACCAGTTCTACCATCTGATTGGATAGCTCCGCGATGAGATAATTTAATCAGTGCTGATATTCCTTTAAGTAAAATATCATGTAGAGGGTTACCGTATTTATTTATAATGGCACCAACACCACAATTATCCCGTTCATTAAATTGAAAATAATTATTCATTACAAATCCAAAACCAATTTTTTACTTTTGCGCTGCTAATTTATATACTTGTATGAGGTTTAATATGCTAACTATACTTCAGTATTATTCGGATTTATGCTTTCCCATTCATAACATGCAGGACATTGCCAGAAAAAGGTCTTTGCTTTAAAGTTACAGCGACCACACCGATAGCTAGTTAATTTTTCATGATATTTAAGTAGTAAACTTTTAACACCTTCAATATCTGGTTTAATTTCCGCAATATTATTATTGGTTGATAAATGATTTAAATGTAGATCAATTACTAATGCAGCCAATTTGGAATTAGAATGATTTTTAATTGCAGCTCTTAAATACTCTAGAGTATTTTCAGGTGTATCATAATCAATTAGCTTTTGATAACAACTATCATAAAGATTAAGTTTTGGATATAAATTTGCATAGCCTTTAATTAAGGTTAAGCCTTCCTTTGCTTTATTAAGTCTTAAATAGGCATCAAAGATTTTTTCAACGACCATGGGTAAATATAAATAATTTTGCTTTTCAATTAATTGCCAAGTTTGAATTGCATCTTCATACTTTTCTTCACTATAGTAAATCTCACCCAGAATAATATTAGCTCGAACACATTTTCGATTAATTTCTAGAGCATTATTAATTAATTTATGTGATCGCTCATTATCTGATTTAATTAATGATTCCTGAGCTAATTCACAATTGAATTGTGCAACTTCTGTGTGATAACTATAATCAGATGTTGCAAGTTTCTTAGCCGTATCAATAGCATCATTCCAGTTTTTATCTTGTTGATAAATATCTAACAATAATTCTTGAGCTGT
>CALFYC010000221.1 GCA_937952895.1 uncultured Neisseriaceae bacterium | reverse complement strand
TCGCTGATCGTGACTGGAGTTCAGACGTGTGCTCTTCCGATCTAGTCCTTATTTCTTTAATGCAGGAAAATTTTCGAATGGTATAGCATATCTAAATTTGGCCAATTTTTATTCTGAAGCAATCATTCAAAATTTCACAGCGAATGAATATGATATTTTATTTGGGCCTGCATATAAAGGAATTTCATTATCAACAGCAGCAAGTATTGGATTAGCACAAAAAGGATATAATATTGAATTATGTTTTAACCGTAAAGAAGCAAAAGATCACGGTGAAGGAGGAACTTTAATTGGCTCTTCTTTAGCAAACAAAAAAGCCATATTAATTGATGATGTAATAACAGCCGGAACGACAATACGTGACTCATTTGATATTGCCAAAAAAGAAGGTGGAAAAATTTCTGGAGCTGTTATTGCTCTTGATCGACAAGAAATGGGATTAACATCTAAATTATCAGCAATTCAAGAAGTTTATAAAGAATTTCAAATAAAAATTATTTCAATAATCTCCTTAGATGATATTATTAATTATTTAAAAAATAATAATAAGCTAAGCTCACATATTCCAGCAATGTTAAAGTATAAAGAACAATATGGAATTAACTAAATTGACATCTTACCAAAATACTAGATTTTAAGTTCGATTTTCTTTAATTTCACTTAAATAATATTATTCTATTTCAGCAATATTACCATTTGCAGACTGAACAATAGCAGACTTACCATCAGACCATGGTAATGATATACCATCTTGTAATTTTGATTTTTCACGAGCAACCAATGCCCCATTATTTTTATCAACAAGATTAATAAAACCCTCAGAATCTATAATTAATAAATTGTCACCAAGTAATACTGGTGAACTCAAAGAACGATACTGTAAAACTGAATTTTGCCAAAGGATTCCACCCGTGTTTTTATCAAATGAATAGATCGTTCCATCAATACTTATAGCATATACACTATCATTGTTAATTAATAAATCATAAGTAGTACTAAAAGCTCTACTCCATATAACACCACTAGTAATTGCATTTAGACAAACTAGTTTACCATTATAAGTTGCCACACAAATTTCTTTATCATCAATTGCAGGTCTAATTGCAACATCAGTTAATTTATCTAAATCAGTAGCACCTTCTGGCATTGCCACATAAGTTTCCCAAATTACAGTTCCATTACTTAAATTAATTAAAGCCATTCTACCACCTGGCTGCCCAACCAACACCACATCTTTACCTACGATTTGGAAGGTTTTAGTCGCACGAAGAGTTAGTGGTGGATTATTTCTTTGGTAAACCCATAAGATATTTCCATTTGTTGCATTATAAGCAATTATTTCAGCATCATTAGTTTTTAAAACTACAATGCCATTTGTAGATTGTGGTGCTTCAATTGAAAGTGTTGGGAGTTGAGCTTGCCATACAATTTTTCCGGTAACTTTATCTATCGATAGTAAATAACCATCGGTAGTTGTTACAAAAATTGAATCAGAAGAAGTTGCGGTTCCACTTGATAAAGAACGCCTTAATCTAAATAGATTAATTATAGTTCCATCTGTTCGATCAATTTTATATATATCCCCTGCATTATCTGCAGTATAAATTGCATTTTCATCAAAGCATGGAATAAAGCTCCCCCTTGAACCACTAGCTAATGAACTAATATTCCAAACAACTCTTACCTTCTGTGGATTAGGAATGTTAGGAACATTTTTTGGTTGAGGATCACTTGTTGTAGAACATGAGCTAATTAATATAACTATACTTAATCCAATTAATAGTCCTATATATTTTATTAATGTATTCAATAATTATGAGCCTAAAACATCAAGTTTTAATTGAATAGATTGGGTAATACTTGAATCATCACCCGCACGTTTCAGAGCCTCTTTATATGCATCTCTTGCCATATTTGGCTCATTTTTAGCAATATATAAATCACCACGAGTTTGATAAAATAAAACACTAAAAGCTTGATTATCATCGGATTTCAGTAAAGACATAGCTTTATCAAACTGTTTTTGATCTATATAAACTTTTGCTAACCGTAATTTGGCTAAACTCACAAAATTTTTGTCTGAAGCATCATTGATAGTCCATAACAAAAAATTTTTAGCTAAATCAATATTCTTTTCAGTATAAGCCAATTTAGCCGCCCAAATACTAGCTAAATCTGAATATTGAAGGTGTGGATACTCTTCCTCTAACTGTTGAGCAAGCTTATATGCAATAGCATTATTACCAGATGAAACCGATGTTGTAAAATTAAAATAAACACTAGCTGCTTGATTAGATAGATTATCCTTATGCTTATTCCATAAAAAATCAGTAATATATACAGCTAAAGCAACTACAATAATGGCTATTAAATATTTGCCCCAGTCACTCCAGAAATATTTAATCTGATCAATTTGTTCTTGCTCACTTAAATTAAACCCTCTCATTATTAATCTTCCTTTTTAATTTCACAAAAATATTCTTCTAATTTATATACCATATCATTTAAAGATACTGATTCTTGTAATTCTTGTTCCATGTATTTTATCACAACTTGCTTGTCTTTAGCTTCATTTTCACCAATAATTAAAACAACCTTTGCAAATAGATTGTTAGCTTTTTTTAATTGGGATTTTAAACTGCTATCTTCCATATTTTGAATGACATTATATTTTTGCTGTCTTAAGGTTTCGGCAATTTGTAAGCTATAAATTTTAGTTGTATAATCAAAATTGGCTATATAAATATCACAAGTTGATTTCTTTGATAATGGATTTACAGAATCTAGAATTAATAGCAAACGCTCTAAGCCAATTGCAAACCCTACTGCATAATTTGGCTTTCCACCTAAATCTTCAATTAAAGAATCATACCTTCCACCGGCACATACAGTTGATTGAGCACCAAGAGCATTGCTTACCCATTCAAATACTGATAAGTTATAGTAATCTAACCCACGAACCAATCTCGGATTTTCTGTATACTTAATATTTAACTTATCTAAAGCACACTTCCAATTTATATAAAAATTTAGCGATTCATTACCAAGGTAATCTATTAATTTTGGTGCATTATTAACTAATCCATCTAAATCAGGATTTTTAGTATCAAGAATTCTTAATGGATTTTTATATAAACGATTTTTTGCATTTTCATCCAAAGAAGCCAAATTATCTTCAAAATACTTGATTAAGCTTGCACGATGAGCTGCTCTTTCTACCTTATTACCTAAACAATTGATTTGTAATTCTATATCTCTGATTCCTAATCTTTGCCACAAATCATTAGCCATTAATATTATTTCAGCATCTATCTCAGGCCCCCTATAGCCTAGGGCTTCTACACCTAATTGGTTAAACTGACGATAACGGCCTTTTTGTGGACGCTCATGTCTAAACATGGAACCCCAATACCATAATTTACATGTTGTGTTATATAATAGATTATGCTCAATTACTGCTCGTAAAGTACTTGCAGTTCCTTCTGGACGTAAAGAAAGACTATCACCATTTAATCGATCAGTAAAAGTATACATTTCTTTTTCAACAATATCAGTAACTTCACCAATTGAACGCGTAAATAATTTAGTGTCTTCTAAAATAGGTGTTCGAATATTTTCATATCCATAACTCAATAACCATTTTTGCAGAACGCTTTCAAGCCATAGCCATTTATATGACTCTTCCGGCAAGATATCATTCATTCCTTTAATAGACATTATTTTTTGCATGCTATATTTACCCTATCATTACTATCTATTTTTATAATTTTGATCTACCCATGATTGATAAGCACCACTTTGAACATGTTCTACCCAATCCTGGTTATCTAAATACCATTTTATGGTCTTTTTGATTCCAGTTTCAAAAACCTCTTGTGGTTTCCAGGCTAGATCTTTTACTATTTTTTTTGAATCAATAGCATAACGATAATCATGCCCCAATCTGTCGGTAACATAAGTTATTAAAACTCTATAGCTCAATCCGTCACCACGAGGTTTTAATTCATCTAAAATATCGCAAACCGTGTGGACAACCTCTAAATTAGTTTTTTCATTATTTCCACCAATACAGTAACTTTCCCCTAAGATACCACGTTCAAAAGCTAATAATAATCCACGCGCATGATCATCAACATATAACCAATCACGAATGTTATTACCTTTTCCGTATACTGGTATGCTTTTTAATTGTAGAGCATTATTTATTGTCAATGGAATTAACTTTTCAGGGAAATGATATGGCCCATAATTATTCGTACAATTTGTTATAACTATAGGTAAATTATAAGTATGAAACCAAGCATTTACCAATAAATCACTACCGGCCTTACTTGCAGAATAAGGAGACCTTGGGTCATATGCTGTATCTTCAGTAAAATAGCCATTATCCCCCAGTGACCCAAATACTTCATCAGTTGAAACATGCACAAATTTAAATTTAGTTTTATCAACCAATTGACTAAAATATTGTCTAGCACATTCTAGTAATGAATATGTCCCAATGATATTAGTTTGAATGAAATCTTTAGAACCAAGAATTGATCTATCAACATGTGATTCGGCAGCTAAATGAATTACTCCTATTGGTTTAAACTCATCAAATATCGCTTTAATTTTATCTTCATCACAAATATCAACTTGCTTAAAAGTATAGCGAGGATTATCTTGGACTGATTTTAATGACTCCAAATTCCCAGCATAAGTTAATTTATCAATATTAACTACAGTATACTTAGTTTCATTAATTAATAAACGCACAACAGCAGAACCAATAAAACCAGCACCACCAGTTACTAATAATGTATTTGACATATTTTTTAACTTTCTTTAATTAATTTAATAGATACAGTTAGTTTAAACTCAGCTACTGGATCTATTTTATTTAGATCTTGGGTTGCAACAACCCGAACCGGGAAATTCACTCTTTCACGCTTTTCTGTAGCCAAATTAATACTATCGTTAATAATCTCTCTGTCCTTACAGATAAAGAATACATCACTATTTGCACGACGAATAAAATTCGCTTTAAAATCTTTAAAAACAACCGTGGAATTAACATTTTTAATATTAAGATTATAAAGTGCTAAAACTCCAGCTGCAGCATCTGCACCAATTGCAAGTGATGCAAAATACATAGATTGAACATGATTCATATTTTGTGAAATAAATGGCATCTTTATAACTGACTGATCTTCATCTAATTTTAGAATCGACATACCAGAATACTCTATCATTGGCACATTAGTTTTTAAAAAATTTTCAAATTCTTCTATTGTTAACATTTATAGTCTTAAATTATTAATTATAATAAAAATTAATATCTGCATTTTTAAGTGGTGGTTGTATCTGATCTTTTGCGGATAAGATATATTCACAATTAATTTTAGGCCAATTAATATTTATATCTGGATCGTTATACTTAATTCCTCTATCATGTTCAAATGAATATTCGTTAGTTGCCTTATATAATAGCTCAGCCTCACCAGATATAGTCAAAAACCCATGAGCAAAACCAGGCGGGATATATAGCATATCTTTATTTTGTTCAGATAAAACAACCCCGATCCATTTTCCGTATGTTGGGGAATCAATTCTAATATCAACTGCCACATCAAATATAGAACCTCGAATACATCGCACTAACTTTCCTTGTGGTTGAGGATTTAATTGATAATGAAGCCCTCTTAATACACCATAACTGGATTTAGAATGATTATCCTGTAAAAATGTTTCATTGATTCCATTATTGTCAAATATAGATTTCTTATAACCTTCTAAAAAGAATCCTCGTTCATCTCCAAGAACTTTCGGTTTGATAAGAATAACCCCAGGTAATTCCGTATTAATGAACTGCATATTATTTACTCACTATTTTATGTAGATAATTTGAATAAGAGCTTTTACTCATTTTATTAATAATTTTCTTAATATCCGCTTTAGTTATCCATCCTTTCAGATAAGCAATTTCTTCTAAACATGAAATTTTTATACCTTGCCTATGCTCAACCGTTTGAATAAAATTTGAAGCCTCCAATAGAGAGTCATGAGTTCCGGTATCAAGCCAGGCAAACCCTCTATTCATCGTAATTACATTTAATTTCCCATTATCCAAATAAATTTTATTTAGATCGGTTATTTCTAATTCACCACGTTTTGAAGGTTTAACTTGTTTGGCATATTTAACAACATTTTTATCATAAAAATATAAACCAGTTACTACAAAATCTGATTTAGGGTTTTTAGGCTTTTCTTCAAGACTAATTGCACGTTGATTTTTATCAAACTCGATAACGCCATAACGCTCAGGATCTGCAACCTGATAAGCAAAAACTGTTGCACCTGCTCCAGTTTGTGCAGCTTCAAGCATGCGAGTCATATCATGACCATAATAAATATTGTCACCAAGAATTAAGCATGCCGGCGATCCATTTAAAAAATCTTCAGCAACTAAAAAAGCATGTGCAAGACCTTCTGGTTTATCTTGAACTGCATAACTAATCTTAATACCTAAGCTACTACCATCACCCAACAGTTCCTCAAACCGAGCAATATCTTTAGGGGTAGAAATTAATAAAATATCTCGAATTCCAGCTAACATTAAAATTGATAAAGGATAATAAACCATAGGTTTATCATATACTGGTAATAATTGTTTAGATATTACATGGGTTGATGGATAGAGCCTAGTTCCACTACCACCCGCTAATATTATCCCCTTATAATTATTTTTTTTCATAGAATTAACTACTCCAATATATTTAATATGCACCATCTCGTTTAAGTACCACCAAAATGGTTTTTAATAAAATTACAAAATCATACCATAGTGACCAATTTTTTACATACCAAACATCAAGCCTTACACGTTTAGTATAGTCTAAATCACTACGGCCACTAATCTGCCATAATCCAGAAATACCTGGTCTAACTAATTTATAATAATAAAAATCATCTTTATATCGTTCAATTTCTTTCTCAATAATAGGGCGTGGGCCAACTAGACTCATATCACCGGCTAAAACATTTAATAGCTGTGGTAATTCATCTAAACTAGTTTTTCTTAAGAATTTACCAATTGATGTTATTCGTGGATCATTTTTAAGTTTAAAATCTTTTTCCCAACTAAGCCTTGCTTCTGGATCTTCCGCTAATATTCGCTCTAAAATTAAATTACTATCTGGATACATAGTTTGAAATTTAATGCATAAAAATTCTTTACCATCATGTCCAACTCTCTTATGCAAAAAGAACACTTTGCATTTTGTTGTAAGTTTTATAGTGCATGCAATGATAAGAAATACAGGTAATAATAGAATAATTGCTATAAATGATACAATTATATCCATAATACGTTTTATCCATCTATTAAATCTACTTCCTAAATTATTTTGTAATCTAAGAAATAATTGATCACTACCAAAAAAATGATCGAGCTCAACGCCATATAGTGGGATTCCTAAAATATCTGGAACTATAGAAACAAATTTAAATTTACTTTGTAGCCAATTAATTTTATTTATATTATTTAATAACTCATCGGTTGAAATTGCAAAAATAATTTCAGTATCTAATGGTAAATCTTTTTTTTCTAAAAACTCCTCATAAGTTAGAACTGGGACACCTTTTACCTCTATATCATGAAGCTTATCAGATAAATTTATAAAACCACAAATATCGTATCCTAAAATTTTATTTTCAAGTAGCAAATCATAAGTTAATTTAGCATTTGAACCAACCCCAATTATATATACCCCACGATTCCAAAGTTTCAATGACTTCAAAGTTATTTTAATTAAATAGCGCATAAATGGTAAAATAATCATTAATGATGGCCAAAATACCACATTTAAAAATTTTATCACATGATGCGAAAATAGATAGCTAATCCCAAGGTGTAAAATTGCAAAAATGAAAATAGTTTTATAAAGAATACGTAACTCTTCCCATATTGGACGGCGCTTGGAATAATGTTCTTGATACCAAAATACCACAATAACTAATAAACCAAATAGCTTAGCAATCCCAATATTTGATATATTTGTATAATGATCTCCCGGCCTCACAAAATTAACTATACTATTAGCAATAATTAGACTTAATACCAAAGAGAATAGATCTGATATTATTAAAAATAATTTTTGCAAATTAACAATTTTTTTCGTGGTAAATTTTAAAATTTTCTTTTTGCTGTTAGAGAAAATTTTTGCAATT
>CALFYC010000220.1 GCA_937952895.1 uncultured Neisseriaceae bacterium | reverse complement strand
TTCGGTAGAAAGTCTTTGGAAGAGGTTGTTTCTGAGAATCGTACAGAAATAATGCTCAAAATTAGAGATACTTTAAAAACAAAAGCAACTACTTTAGGTGTGGATATCATTGATATGCGTATTAAACGTATCGATCTGCCTGAAGAAGTTAGGGAATCTGTATATAACCGTATGCGGACAAAAAGACAAACTGTTGCTAATGGCCATCGTTATGAAGGTCAAAAGAAAGCTGAACAAATGCGAGCAACGGCAGATTTTAACAGTAAAAAGATTATAGCTGAAGCGGCTAAAAAATCCGAAATCAAATATATTTTGGATTGCTTTAGTTGGACCATTATCAAATCTTGCCATGGCATTGATTTGGGCATTATTTTTAAAATTATCTGGATATTTAGATAATTATTTTGGTGTGCCGCTAAATTTGATGGCACAAGCTGGGATTGCGATTAATATTAGTATTATGCTTCTAAATTTAATTCCTATTTTACCTTTAGATGGTGGACGTATGCTATTTTCTTTGTTACCTGATAAGCAGGCAATGGAGTATGCTAAAACTGAGCCATATGGAATGTGGATTTTAATAATTCTGTTATTGATTGGTGGATTATCTTATGTTATCCAGCCATTATATGATTATATTGTTGGTATAATTCTCTTTCTTATTCATTAAAGGATATGACATATGCAAGATCATTCTAGGGTTTTATCTGGGATGCGTGCAACTGGACGATTACACTTAGGGCATTATCATGGGGCTATTAAGAATTGGATAAATCTTCAATATGAGCATGATTGTTATTTTATGGTTGCAGATATCCATGCGTTAACTACTAATTATGAAAACCCTCAAAATATATCAGAGATGATTCAGGAAATGGTTATTGACTGGCTTGCCTGTGGCGTAGATCCAGCACAAGCAACAATCTTTATTCAATCACATGTGCCTGAACATGCTCAACTAAATTTATTATTATCTATGATTACACCTCTTAGTTGGTTAGAGCGAGTGCCAACCTATAAAGATCAAATCGAGAAACTGGCAAATAAAGATTTAGGGACTTATGGATTTTTAGGCTATCCATTACTACAAAGTGCAGATATATTACTCTATAAATCAAGATTTGTTCCAGTTGGAGAAGATCAAGTGTGTCACGTTGAATTAACTCGTGAAATAGCAAGAAGATTTAATCATTTATATGGTAGAGAGGCTGGATTTGAAGAAAAGGCTCTTGAAATAATTAAAAAATTAGGAACTAAAAAATCAGCAATGTATGAAGATTTATTGATGAGATATCAACAAGATGGCGATGAAAATTCTCTTGAAAATGCAAGATTTTTATTAAAAGATGCTGTGAATCTTTCAATTAATGAAAAAGAGCGGCTATTTGCTTTTTTAGAAAATAAATCAAGAGTGATTTTACCTGAACCACAAGCTTTAATTACACAGTCATCAAAATTGCCTGGTCTTGATGGGCAGAAAATGTCTAAATCATATAATAATGCAATTTTACTGCGTGAAGATAAAAGTTTAATTGATAAAAAAATTAGGGAAATGAAGACTGATCCTGCACGAGTCAGAAGAAATGATCCAGGAGATCCGAACAAATGCCCTGTGTGGCAATTACATTTGGTATATAGCAATGATGAGGTAAAGCAATGGGCTGAAAGTGGTTGTGTTTCTGCAGGAATTGGTTGTTTAGACTGTAAACGTCCATTAATTGATTCAATCTGCGAAGAGCAAGAAAATTTTATGGAAAAAGCCAAACCATATTTGGAAGATCGAAATTTAGTTCGCAATATTTTGGCTGATGGTGCTGAAAAAGCTTCAGAAGTAGCAGAATATACTCTAAATGAAGTAAAAGAAGCAATGAATTTAAAATATTAGGAAATCTTATGAGTAATATAGTAATTAAAACTTCAACAGATATAGAAAATATGCGAATATCAGGCAAGCTTGCCGCTAGTGTATTAGATTATATAACACCGTTTGTAGTTCCAGGAGTGACAACTTTAGAATTAGATAAACTATGCTATAACTATATTGTAAAAGAATTGGATGCATATCCTGCGCCATTAAATTATCAACCTGATCCTGATGTAATTCCTTTTCCATATTCAATTTGTACTTCTCTAAATAGTGAAATATGTCATGGTTATCCAACGGATAAGCCATTAAAAGATGGAGATATATTAAATATTGATGTAACAGTTGTTAAAAATGGTTATCATGGAGATACTTCGAGAATGTTTTATGTAGGTAATATCTCATCACATGCTAAAAGATTATGCCAAATTACTTATGAAGCAATGTGGTATGGGATATTGCAGGTTAAGCCTGGAAATTATTTGGGGGATATTGGGTTTGCAATTCAAAAACATGCGGAAACGAATGGTTATAGTGTGGTGCGTGAATTTTGTGGTCATGGAGTAGGTCAAGTTTTTCATGAATCACCTGAAATTTTGCACTATGGATCTCCTAGAACTGGTGCTAAATTAGAATCAGGGATGATTTTTACAATTGAACCAATGATCAATCAGGGAAATCGAAATATTCGTTTTTTAGCTAATGGATGGACCGCTGTTACGAAAGATCGTAGTCTTTCTGCACAGTGGGAACATACAGTATTAGTAACTGATACCGGTTATGAAGTTTTAACCATATCTCCCAATATGCCAGCTAAGCCTAGTTTTGTATTAGAATAAGCGAATTTTAACTATTACTTATAAATAAATATACATTATAAGTTTCTAGATAAGAATGATAAATATATGAACCAAGAAATAATTTTAACAGGGGATAGGCCTACTGGACACTTACATTTGGGCCATTTTGTTGGATCACTAAAAAATCGTGTTGAATTACAGAATAAATATAAACAATTCATAATGATTGCTGATTGTCAGGCTCTTACTGATAATGCAGAAAATCCAGCTAAAGTAAAAAATAATGTTATTGAAGTAGCTCTTGATTATTTAGCCGTTGGAATTGATCCAAACTTGAGCACAATTTTTATTCAATCACAAGTGCCTGAATTATCTGAATTAATGATGTACTATTTAAATTTAGTAACTTTAGCTCGATTGCTTAGGAATCCAACAGTTAAAGATGA
>CALFYC010000219.1 GCA_937952895.1 uncultured Neisseriaceae bacterium | reverse complement strand
ATTCATCCGCCGTAAAAATAGGCAACACTGTTTACTTAGCTGGTCAAATTGGTTTGAGTCCAAACTCAACAGAACTACCAGAGACAATGCTTGAACAAACTCATCAAGTTTTTAAAAATTTAACCCAAATGGCTAAAGCTTCCGGGGGCAATTTAAGCGATATAGTGAAAATAAATGTCTATCTTAGTGATATGGCTAATTTTAGCGTGATCAATGAATTAATGGCAGAATACTTTATGCAACCATATCCAGCAAGAACAACTCTTGGAGTAAAACAATTACCTAAAAATGCTTTGGTTGAAGTAGATGCAATTTTAGTTGTGAATAACCCGTAAATTAGTGTATAATTATATGTACTATTTCAAATGGACTTAAAATAGGAATTAAAAGCTTATGCAAAATAATTGTGAATTAAATAATCTAACTTATAATGAAATTGAAGTTGGTCAACAAGTATCATTAGTCAAAACCTTAACTGAAAGTGATATTGCGTTATTCGGTTATATGTCAGGTGACGTGAATCCTGCACATTTTAATAAAGATTATGCAAGCAATACAATGTTTAAAGACGTTATTGCACATGGTATGTGGAGTGCTAGTTTAATTTCGTCCGTATTAGGCACTCAATTACCTGGACCTGGCACTATTTATCTAAGTCAAGGATTAAAATTCTCAAAGCCAGTATATATTGGTGATACAGTAACTGTAACAATTACTGTTACAGAAAAAAAAGAAAGAAATCGAGTAATTTTAGATTGTAAATGTGTTAACCAAAACAATGAAATCGTAACATCCGGAAGTGCTGAAGTAATTGCACCTACTGAAAAAATTTGTTTACCTAAACCAGTTTTAAAAGCAGTTGATGTTGTTAGTATAAATTAACCATATGGCTGATATTATGAATATTCTTACTATTAACGTGAACTCAAATTCGATCAAATTTAAAATTTATCGCCAGCAAAAACAACAAAATTCTACACTACTTGTTCATGGCAGATTAGATAATCTCTACAATACCAATAAAAGCATTTTTAGTATTAAAGACCACCTATCAAAAAAATCTCACGAAGAAGAAATCAAAATTAAAGATTTTCATCTTGATGGCATTAAATATATTAGCGAAAATTTAATCTTTAATCAATATGAACTTGGTGTAGCAATTAACAAAATCACTCTTGGAACAGATGCATATGACACAATTACTCTATTACATGATAAAACACTTGTTGAATTAGGTAAACTTAATGAATTAGCCCCATTAAATCAACCATATAATTTATTAATTGCCAAATATTTTATGAAACATTATCCAAAGACTAAACATTATGCTGCCTTTGATAATTATTTTCATAAAACTATTCCACTTAGTAATCAAACTTGTGTATTTCCAAAAAGCCAGGAACCACGTGAACTACTTTTAAATGGATTAGCTTTTCAGTTTATGAGTAAACGCTTACCATTTTTAGTAGATAATAAACTTGCTAAAGGACGCTGGGTTGTAATTTGCTTGGATAATTCAAACAGTATTTGTGCCATTAAAAACGGGAAAAGCATTGCTACAATTGGTGGATTTAATCTATTTGATAGTTTACCTAATTTGGAAAAAAATCATAATATATTATTGAATCATTTGAATGATAAATATAAATTAAATCATATTATGCTTAATTCAATTGTAAATAGTGAATACAGATTGGTTGTTAATTCATCCAAAGCATCTCAAAAAATTATAAAAACATTTCAGAATAAAGAAGATCAATTAAAATTTGCCATACATGCATTTTGTGATGAAATTTCAAGTCACATTGCCAAATTTATCATCTATCTGGGTGGCATTGATGGATTAATATTCACCGGCATAATTGGTGAACATATTCCACAAATCCGTTCACATATTGTGGAAAAATTTGAGTGGTTAGGGCTTGAATTAAGTAAAAAATCAAATAATACCAATAAATTTAAAATCTGTAAAAAATCTTCCAAAATAAAAGCTTTGGTTGTTGCAAATAATGAAGAATTGGCAATGCTTAATCAACTTTTGGACCGACATAAATGAATATCTTAGCAATTGATACCGCAAGTGAATATTTATCCTTAGCTATTTCAAAAAATGGACAAATTTTCTCAAGCCTTGTTATAGTTAACAATCAACAATCCAATTATATAATTAATAAAATTCAAAATTTATTAAATAATGCTAACTTAACCATTAATGAAATTAACTTGGTTGCCTATAATCAAGGACCTGGCTCATTTACTGGTTTAAGGATTGGATTATCTGTTGCTCTTGGAATTGCAATTGGCCTTCAAATTGATTTAATGCCAATTCCTGCATTTGCCATTTTAGCAAAATCTAGTAACTTAACTGGAAAATTACTTGTTGGGATTGATGCCAGACTAAAACAATTATATATTGCCGGTCTTGATAGTAATAGTTTAGATTACATAGTCGAGCCATCGCTTATAAATTTAGATCAATTATCTGCATTAACTGATTATACATTTTGTGGTTATAATTTAGAACAATACATTCCAGAACTTAGCTTTAATACTCAAGTAATGCCATTGATAAATTTAGCCTATCCAAATGCAAGTCATATTATTGAACTAGTCAATACCAATAAATATCCGACAGTTACAGCATCTGAAGCTCAATTATTTTATATTCGAAATAAAATTGCCTTAAATTTAGAAGAGCAAAATGCAGCGAAATCTAAATATTAGAGAAGCCACTTTTAAAGACCTTGAGTTATTGGCTAAATATGATGATCAAGTCAATCAAACCCCTTGGACCAAACATCGCTACCATTCCTCATTTACCAATAGAGATAAAATATTTATTTTAGAATTTAATTCAAGCAAAGAAATTATTGCTACAATAGTTTTCAATGTAGTTGGAAATGATTCAGATATTTTACAGATATGGGTAAGGCAAGAGTATTTACGCCAAGGATATAGTGAAATCTTATTTAAATACACGATAGAACAATTAATCAATTTGGAAGTTAGCCAAATTTTTCTTGAAGTAGTTGAATATAACCAAGCAGCTATTAATTTATATACTAAGCTTGGCTTTAAATATTTACACCTACGTAAAAACTATTACCGAATTGGTGGAAACTCTGTAAATGCAATAGTAATGAAATTGGAATTAACTAATTTATAAGCCATCTTAATAAACAAGAATTATGATTATTTTTGTATTCTGAATTACGTAATTGAGTATAATAACACTCTGACTTAAAGATTGACTACTAAATATTTTATCGTAAAAACCCGGAACTAATAATGAGAATTCAGGATAGTTATACACTGTTGTTTAATAATTTATGGATAGCTAATTCTAATAAAATTAGTAAACTTAACCCTAATTTAGTAGTATCTGATAATTATACGATTCAAACCCCACCAATTGAAACTATAAATGTTAAAACTGAGATTAAGCCTCAATTTATTATTAATCCAGAAGCAAAACCGAATTTAGATCAAATAGCTTATCCAATCAAAAATATTTCAGAGGTTAACTTTAATAATTGGGACACTCTAACTGACCAAATCATTAATTGCACTAAGTGTAATCTTTGTTATGGAAGAAAAAATGTAGTAATTGAACGTGGAAATCGTAACAGTTCCTGGCTATTTGTTGGCGAAGGTCCCGGTGAACACGAGGATCTTCAAGGAAGACCATTCGTAGGACCTTCTGGACAATTATTAGATAAAATGATTAGTGCAATGAAACTAAACCCTCAAGATGATGTGTATATTTGTAACGTAGTAAAATGTAGGCCACCATTTAATCGTAATCCAGAACCTTCAGAAATAGATAGTTGCAAGCATTATTTACTTAATCAAATTGAATTAGTAAAACCTAAAATCATCATTACTCTTGGTCGTTTTGCAAGTCAAACATTATTAAACACAGAATTAGCTATTGGTAAATTAAGAAATAAAGTGCACTATTTTAAAGATACTCCTTTGATTATAACTTATCATCCTTCTTACCTATTAAGAAATGCTGATGCAAAAAAAGATGCCTGGGCAGATCTACAGCTTGCCATGAAAACTTTTGGTGAATTAGTATGAGACTAAGATTAACGCTTACTGCTAGTATTGGTAGTGCTATTGAATATTATGATTTTATGATTTTTGGTTATTTTTCTCAAATTTTAGGAGAACAATTTTTTCCAATGAGTAGTAGTATTGCGCAAAATCTTTATGTTACTGGAATATTTGCTGCAGGGTATCTAGTAAGGCCCATTGGAAGCATAATTTTTGGTCATATTGGTGATACTCATGGACGCTCTAAAAGTATTTTCTATACTCTAAGTTGTGGAATGATCGCAATTACCTGGGTAGTAATCACTCCCACTTATGCCCAAGTTGGTCCCATTGCCTCAGTATTATTTATTCTTGCACGAATTATTCAAGGAATTACTACAGGTGGAAACGTGATGGGAACAATTACCTACGTTTCAGAAATAAGTCCAATTAAAAACCGCGCTTTTAGCCTTAGCACTGTATGGCTTGGGATTAATCGTGGTATGTTATTTGCACTTATTGTAAGCACACTACTTTCTAAATATTTAAGTAAAGAGCAATTGTTTAGTTGGGGCTGGAGAGCTGGTTTTGGGGTTGGTTTAATCTCATTAATTTTAGTTACTATATATACTAAACAGCATATGCATGAAACACGCCATCACATTGAACTAAATAAACAAGAAATTACTCAAAAATCTCCATTTCGCATACTATTTAGTCAACATAAATTAGCCATAATATCTGGGATTGGAATTACTTCTCTTGCAGCTTTATTACTTACTTTATTAGTCTTTTATTTACCAATTTATTTACGTTATTATAAAGTCCCAAACAATATTGAAACTAGAATTTATTTAGCCTTAATTCTTGTATTTGCTTTTACTATACAGCTTTTTGGATGGATTGGTGATAAAGTTGGCGTGCGTAAAGTATTAATTCTTGCGTGTTGTTTAGTAATCTTAACTGCCAATTATTGCTACCAAGGATTAATTAATGGTAATACTTTCCAAATCTACGCTTCAACTATTATTTTAGGCACGACATTTGCTGCAGTACTGGCAACTGTTCCTGCACTATTAGTTGGGATGTTTCCAACTAGAGTTAGGTATAGTGGGGTTAGTATTGCATATAATACATGCTGTTCTATATTTAGCGGACTTACTCCATTCATTATCACCTTACTCCAATACCATGTTCACTCGAATAAAAATACTGTGGTTATTCTAGTTGTTATTTGCACAACAATCTCACTACTTAGTACCGTTTTTCTAAACCCAGAAAATGATTATTTATGGCGCAAAGAACTTAAATGGCAAAATGCCCTAGATAGCCAAGAGTTTAACTCTTCCCAAAGAATTGATAAATGAAAGCTAAATTTGCCTTCACCTCAAGCATTGGTGGCACTATTGCCTGGTATGATTTTGTAGTTTATGGATTTTTCTCAGAAATTATAGCTGATATCGTCTTTCCACAAAAAAGTCCATTTGCTCAAACTATATGTATCTCATTAGTATTTGCAATTGGTTATTTAGCTCGCCCGATTGGAAGCTTAATTTTTGGACATATTGGTGATCGTTATGGCCGTAAGAAAAGTCTCTTTTATTCAATGATTTTAACTGGAATTACCACTGCAAGTATTGCAATTACCCCATCATACGCACAAATTGGTATATTATCATCTATTCTTTTCATTATTGCAAGGCTATTCCAAGGGTTTGCGGCAGGCGGTAATACTACTGGCGCTATTGTATATATTTCAGAAATGGCAAAAAGTAATCGAGGTTTTTGGATCAGTACTACTTTACTTGAAATGAATCGTGGTATTGTACTTGCATCCATCATTAGTAGTATATTATTTACTTATTTAACCCATAAATCTCTATATGAATGGGGATGGCGTATTTCATTTCTAGCTGGACTTGTAATAATTATTGTAGCATTTGTAACACGCAATATTTTAGTTGAAACACCATTGCATGAAAAACTCAACTATACTACTCGTGATCATATTTCACCGATTGTAATCTTATTTAGTAATTATAAAACTGAAATTCTTTTAGCAATTTCACTAACTAGCTTATTTGCCATAATGATTACTTTATTATTTTTTTATATGCCAACTTTTCTTGGAATGTATGGCTTAGATAAAAATCTATTAGTTCACGTAAATTTAATTATTGCAGTATCTTTCTCAGTTTCGGTTCCATTTTTTGGCTGGTTGTGCGATAAAATCGGAGCCAAGTTAGTTTTAATTATTGCTGCAATTTGGTTGATGATAGAAATTAATTATTGTTATTCAGGATTAATTAGTGGGTTTAAATTTTATATGTATTTGGGTGCAGCAATGCTTGGAGTTGCATCATCTGCAATTGTAAGCTCAACCCCAACTATTTCAGTTGCTCTATTTCCAACTAGAGTCAGATATAGTGGTATGAGTTTTGCATATAATATATGCTGTACTATTTTTAGTGGGTTACTACCTTTAATTATAACCAGTTTAAGCCATTATTATTCAGCCAGACATGCTATTTCATTTCTAGTGATTATTGCTGCAATTATAACAATTACTAGTTGTTTTTTCATTAATTCTAAAAAAGATTTCTTAAACCAACAAGAAAGCGTTGCAAATAAATGAACATGAAAATAGCATTTATAGCTACCATGGGCAGTGCCCTAGAATTTTATGATTATATAATTTATGGATTTTTCGCGCATATTTTAAGTTCACAATTTGCATCCTTTAGTCAGGCTAATAGTGTTTTAAGTCAAATCGCATTTTCTTCACTCATATTTGCTATCGGATGTGTAGCAAGGCCAATTGGGGCAATTATATTTGGTTATATTGGGGATACTCAAGGCAGACTTAAGAGTCTTTATTATAGTATGTTATTAAGCGGTTTTTCATGTATTTTAATCGTAATTACCCCCAACTATTACGCTATTGGCATATTCTCTACCATAATTTTCTTTTTTACTCGGATATGCCAAAGTATAGCTTTCAGCGGTAGTTTAAGTAGTTCAATTACATACTTTGCCGAAATCACCACCCTAAAACATAGGGGCCTTTGGATTAGCACAATTTTTATGGGAGTCACGCGTGGGTTAATTTTAGCTTCAGTAATTGGCTCAATTTTATTAATATTTTTGACTGAGCCTCAATTAGCACAATGGGGTTGGCGAATAGCATTTCTGATTGGCTTACCAATTATTCTTGCTGCAATTTATACCAAAAATATTTTACCCGAATCACCTTTGTATATTCGTTCACATAAAAAACATCCTTTTACACAACCATTTAAATTAATTACTAAAGATTATAAATTAGATATTTTATTTGGCCTTGGGTTATACTCTCCATTATGTATTTCAACTACATGTTTTTTCTTTTATTTACCAATATTTCTTTCACATTATAAAGTTTCGCCTCTACAAATTATTACTATAAATACTAGTGGCTTATTAATGTTTTCAGTATTAATCCCATTATTTGCATGGTTGGGTGATTTTATTGGTCAACGTAAACTATTATTAACTAGTTGTATTTTTATTATATTCACCTCACAATTATGCTATGATCTTTTAATTAGCAAAGACCTCATTTTAATGTGCGCAGGAAGTATGATTTTAGGCTGTATAACAGCCATGTTAATGGTTACTATTCCAGTTATAATCGCTGGGCAATTTCCAACTAAAATTCGTCTCTCTGGAATTGCCCTTACGCATAACCTTTCATATGCAATAATTTCA
>CALFYC010000218.1 GCA_937952895.1 uncultured Neisseriaceae bacterium | reverse complement strand
ATAAAATTTACCTTCTTTTTCATTAAATGGAAATTTATCTAAATCCCCTTGTAGTTTTAAATGAGCATTAGTGCCATAGCCACTAACTAGGCCTTCTTTTAACCATTTATGTACTGGTATGCCAATTTGTTTAGGTAAATAATCACCAACTTTATTAATTGGTGCTTTTTCAACGTTGGCATTTAAATCAATATAACCAATAGTTCCGGGTTTATATTTGTATATCCCATCAGCGCTCCCTTTAAAGTCATTGGTTTCAATCTTGGTGGGTTTCATGGTTACATCAAAGCTTTTATCTTTATTGATTTGCCAATCAAGTTCAGTTTGAAGTGATTTAAAATGATATGGAATTAGAAATACTTGATTATAAAGAAGTGTACTATCTGCAAGATTTATTTGTAAAATACCACTATTATGATTAATATTAATGTTCCCACTGATATGATCAAGGCTTGGAATATTTTCATCAGATGACTTAATTGCCAAGTCCTTAAAATTAGCATATATGTTAAAACTTTCAGGTGAGAATATTTTACCCAACCAATCAAATTTTACAATTTCAAGATTGCCATCAAAACGAACTTTATTCGTTATAGGTAACATCGAAAATAAGTTATTTAGAGCATCTAAATTGGTATTTAAAAGGCTCATTGTGCCACTGGTGTTTACTTTATAATTACCTGTAATATTTTTATTATTTAAAACAAATCCAGTCGGAGATTTTATTGTTAAATTATTAGCTGATATTTTATATAAATTATTAGAATCAAGTTCAATTTTAATCGAACCACTTAATTGAGGTAGATTAATCAAGCTTTCGCTTTGCTTTAATTTATAATAAAAATTTTTAATATCAAAATTTGCATAAAGCGATTGTAGTTTACTATTTTTAATTTTTGCATCAAATGCTGTTTCAGCATTAAATTGTTGTAATAATGTAAAATTTGGAATATATTGTTGAATGGTTCCAGTAATTGGATCATTATTATCATAAGTTTGTAATTTTAGTTCAACATTTTCCCAGCTTTGCCACTGGCTAATTTTGCCACCTGTCCATGTTAATTTTGCGCCAATTGAATTGGAGTGATTATCTAAGCCAAAGTTAATAGATAGTTCGTGTTCATGAGCAAATTGACTATTTTCTAGTGTGGTATTAATTTTTTGTGCAGTAATTTGAGGTAAGTTATTTTTCTTATCTAAGAAACTTAAATCAATATTGGATAAATGTATATTGTGCTGTTTTAAAATCCAAAGTTCAATATCAATAGGGCTATTTTTGGTATTTTCAATAGTTTTTTTATCTGGATGATTTAAATTAATACCATTCAATAAAATACTTCCATCGGCCAGATATTCTAGATTAATTGAAGTATTATCAATATTAATTTGATCAAAAATTGGTTCAAAATTCCATAGGCTGGAATAAGATAGAATAAATTCAACTCGTGAAATACTCATTTTTTGTTTAGGGTTTGATGGATTGGTTAATTTTATATCTGTGATAATAACTTCAGGAGTATAGTGACTACTAAGACTTGTTTGGATATTTCCAATAGTTAAAGTATAGCCAGTATGTTTAAAGATTACTGCTTCAATACGACTTTTATAGCTATCTAGGCTAAAAAATAAATATCCTGTGACTAGTGTAGATAAAGCAATTAAACCTAAATAAAATAGTGCTATATATAACACGAATTTAAAAAATAATACTCTAAATGAAAACTTTTGTGGTTGCATATAATTATTTAAAGAATTAGGGCTACAAAGATTATGGTAAAATACTACCTTCAACAACTAGTAATTATATCTTATCTTTAAACATATAAGATTAATTGTTTTTAAATATAAATTTGATTTTTAGAGTATACCAATAAATTATGAATAATACAATTGTAAACGGTGAATTAGATAAACATATTAGTAGTATTTTTAAGGCTTATGATATTAGGGGGATTGTAAATAATCAATTGACTCCAAAGGTTATTGAAGGTATTGGTAAGGTTTTAGGCACAATGGCACTTGAAGCTAAATCTAAAGGTTTAGTAGTTGGGTATGATGGCAGATTATCTAGTCCAAGTTTATCTAAATACTTAATTAGTGGAATCCAAAAATCTGGTTGTGATGTTTATGATATTGGTCAAGTTACTACGCCAATGGTATACTTTGCTAATTATGAATTAGGAACTTACTCTGGAATAATGATTACAGGTAGTCATAATCCACCAGAATATAATGGTTTAAAAATGGTAATTAATAAAGAAACTATTTCTGGCGAAAAAATTCAAAATATCAAAAAGCGTTTAGAAAGAGGAGATTTTTTAGATAATCAAGTAGCAGATATTATTACTCATGATATTACTGAGGCATATCTAGAAAAGATAACCAAGGATGTGGTTTTAAAACGTAAAATGAATATTATCGTTGATTGTGGTAACGGGGTTGCAGGTAAAATTGCACCTGTGCTATATAGACGTATGGGGGTTAAAGTTTTAGGTTTATATTGTGATGTTGATGGAAATTTTCCAAATCATCATCCTGATCCGTCACAAATTGATAATTTAAAAGATTTAATTTCTTCGTTAAAAAGTACGGATGCAGAAGTAGGTTTAGCCTTTGACGGTGATGGAGATAGATTAGGAGTTGTAACGCGTGATGGGAACATTATATTTCCTGATCGGCAGATGATGCTATTTGTTGCAGATATTCTTGAAAAAAACCCTAAAGCTAAAATTATTTACGATGTGAAATCGTCACGGTTACTTTCCCAGTGGATTTTAGAACATGGTGGGGAGCCTATTTTATGTAGAACCGGACACTCTTTTATTAAGCATAAAATTAAAGAAACTGGAGCTCTTTTAGCTGGGGAGATGTCAGGGCATATTTTCTTTAATGATAGATGGTTTGGTGCTGATGATGGGGTATATGCTGGAGCTAGACTACTTGAAATTTTATCACAAGTAGAAGATCCATCAGCATTACTAAATGCCTTACCTAATAGTATTTCAACACCAGAAATTAATATAAAAGTTGCCGATGGCGAACAGCATAAAATTATTGAAAAACTACAAAAAAGTGCGGTTTTTAAAGATTCTACTGATATTATTACTGTAGATGGGCTACGCGTTGAATATAAAGACGGCTTTGGTTTAGTTCGTGCATCAAATACCACTCCAGTTCTAGTATTACGTTTTGAATCTGAAACGGAAGAGGGGTTAGAGAAAATAAAAGCTCAATTTAGGAGTTGCTTACATGATCATGTGGAACATATTAATTTCTAAAACTACTTATTAAGTTTATTATATTATGGAAATATCTTCAATCCAAAAAATCGCGGTATATATTATTCCAATGATTTTTGCAATTACTTTACATGAAGCGGCTCACGCATTTATGGCTAGAAAATATGGCGATAATACAGCATATTTAC
>CALFYC010000217.1 GCA_937952895.1 uncultured Neisseriaceae bacterium | reverse complement strand
GGAATGTCCATGAAATTAGTCGTATTGGCGGCGAAGCATTCCCAGACCCAGATGAATGGGTCAGCTCAAGTGCAAACTGCTAATTAAGGATAAAAATAATGGAAGAAATTAGATTAAAAATTGAGCTTATTCAAGCAATGTACTTACGTGCATCAGCTAATGCCAGACTATTGTTAGAAGAACAAGGCTTATCATTACATTCTGATTTTAGATGTATGGTAATTGAGCCTTTAGTTGTTCCTTCAAATAGACTTGGAGCATTAATGACTGACATCGTAATGAATGGTAGAAGAATTAATGCTGCTGTTCAAATTGACGGCAAAATATGTTATGCATACATCAACTCTTATGATGTTGCAAGGCAGATGTATAACATCAGCGTTCAATATACTGATGGTTCGTACATCAAACAAGACCATACTGGTCCTTTTTACATCACAAGGTAATTATTATGAAGGTTATTTCTTCTTATGAATCTTTGGACGGCGAGTTATATCGCTCCAAAGGAGAATGTTTGTTGGCAGATGCCAAACATACTCTTCCCATTGCGATTGCACAATGTAGTAATCCTACAATTGGCTTTAACATGGATGATTTTACTGCTTTACTTGAACAGGAAAATGACTTAAAAGAAGTCTTAGCTCCTTTGTTTGTTGTAAAGCGCAAAAAAGCTGATAAAAAATCTGATGAGCCTGAACAAGATGAGCCAGGTTTTGTTCCAGCAGGTGAGCCATTAGCTGATGCAATTAGCTTTGAGCCTCCACAATGAGTGATGGCCAACCAATTTTTGAAGAAAATCAGTTGGCACGACATTTAAGTAGCGGTACTTTGTATAAGGTACTACTACCTAATGTTTTATTGGAGAGCGATACTACACCTATGGTAGTTTATCGTTCTCAGTATGATGGTGTGATTTGGACACGTCCTTTTCATGAATTTATTGTTAAATTTGAACCACTTAAAGGTTCTGGAACATCGACATGAGTTTTATTCTTGGCCTATTGGCCCTTATTTGCATTGTTTGCGCCTTTTTACCAAAACAGTTTGATTTGCCATCTGGCTTATTTAAAATTGGTGCTGGTATTTTTGGTGTTTTAACTATTTTGTTTGCGCTTAATCCATTTGTGATTATTGATGGCGGTAAACGCGGTGTTGTAACTCGTCTTGGTGCCATTCAGTCTATTGAATTACAAGAAGGCTTGAATATTATCAATCCATTGTTTGATAAAGTTGACCAATGGGATGTCCGTGTATTTAAATCACAAGTTAAAAGCGCTTCAGTAAGCTCTGATTTGCAAACAATCAATACTGAATCTGCGTTAAACTATCATGTTGACCCAGAAAAAGCTGCTGAATTAAAGCAAAAGGTTGGTTCTGATTTTGCCGATGTTATTATTGCTCCTGTTATTCAAGAGTCTTTAAAAGCATCTACTGCTAAATACGCAATTCAAGAGTTAACTGCAAATCGTGCATTAGTGCGTGACGCTGCTAAGGCTTTGATTGTAGCTAAGTTAGCTCCTTATTATATTAAAGTTGATGATTATTCAATTTTGAACTTCGATTTTAGTGATAAATTTGAAGCTGCTATTGAAGCAAAGCAAGTATCTGAACAACGTGCAGAACAAGCTAAGTTTGAGTTACAGCGTGTAGAGATTGACTCTCAGCAAGCTATTGCTCGTGCTAAAGCAGAAGCAGAAGGTTTAAAAGCTCAACGTGAGCAAATTACTCCTGAATTGCTTGAATTGCGCCGCATTGAAATGCAAGCAAGAGCAATTGAAAAGTGGCATGGTGATGTACCTCAGTATATGATGGGCAACTCTACTCCATTTATTCAGCTTACTCCTAGTAAGTAAATAATAAAAATCGAGGTGTGTATGCGTATAGTTAACTGGTTTAACAAAATATTCGATAAGTTATTTGAAAATGCAAGTGATATAGGCGCAAAAATTGCCTTAGATGTCACAACTCGCTTTTCAGAAATTCATCCTGCACACCTTGATCTTTTAAACAGATTAGTCGAAGAAAACCGTATTAAAAAGCAGGTGGCCAAAGATGAAAACATTAGTCAATAAACCATTTGCTGTAAGATTATTAGTTAATGCAGATGAAGCTAAAGGCTTATCTGGTTCTGATTATCAGCCTTCTGTAGATGCTAATGGGAATATTTGGCATATCTCAT
>CALFYC010000216.1 GCA_937952895.1 uncultured Neisseriaceae bacterium | reverse complement strand
TGAAGTCTCTATTGATGAAAATCCTAATAATTCCAATATTGCTTATTTGATTGGTATTACTTCTAAAGAACCTACAGCCAGAATTAAGACAGTTGGTGGTGGCTTTCCCGATGTGGATTGCGATTTTGAACAGTCTAGACGTGATGATGTGTTTACATATCTAGCTGACAAGTATGGTGAAGGGTTTGCTCATATTGGTACTTTTGGTTTTGCTAAAGCTAAGAATATTTTTAAAGATGTTTGTCGTATTCAAGATGTTGATTTTAAAGACTCTAATGAGTGGACTAAATTGTTTCCAGATAATTCTGAATCAATTAAAGTAGCCCTAGAAGAGTCTAAAGATCTTAAGAAGAAGTATGATGCAGAGCCAGATTTCAAAGAGATAGTGGACTATGCTAGCAAGATGGAAGGCTGCATTAAGAGCGTTGGTGGACATCCATGTGGTGTTATTTTAGCTGATACTCCTATTACGGACTATGTTGCGCTGTTTGAATCCAAAGGCATGCACATTGCTCAAGTGGATGGCAGTACAACTGAAACTATCGGTCTTGTAAAGTATGATATCTTGGGCCTTAAAACCTTAGATGTTATTAACTTGTCCTTTAATCTTGTTAGACAAAGACATCCAGACTTTGAATATACCTATCCGTATGATATTCCTGTTGATAATACCAATACTTATGATTTGTTGTGTACTAGTAATCTTTTAGGTTGTTTCCAGATTGAAGGTGATGCTATTTCTGCATTTACCACAAAATGTAAACCAAGAACCATTGATGATATTAGTGCCATTATTTCTTTGTATCGACCTGGCCCAATGGGTATTCCTGGATGTTTAGAATCATATATTGCTCGTTCCAATGGATTGGAAGCACATCAATTTAGTTTGCCTCAGTTCAACTATATATTTGAAAGCTCTAAAGGCCTATGTATATATCAAGAACAAATTATGAGACTTACTGAAGATATGTGTGGCTTTAACACTATTGAATCTATGGCTTTTATTAAGACAATTGCCAAAAAAGATAGAGAAAAGTTGTTGAAGTTAAAGGACAATTTTGTTGACGGTGCTGTTCGTAATGGTCAGAATAAAGATATTGTTACTAAGTTATTTGACGACTTAGAAGAATTTGCTAGATATGGTTTTAATAAAAGCCATGCTATCTCTTATTCGTTGTTGACTTATTATACTGCGTATTTTAAAGCTAATTATCCAAGTGAGTTCTTTGCTGCTTGTATTACTTATGAGTCTGATGCTACTCAAAAGTCACTGTACATAGAAGATGCCAGAAAAAATGGTGTCAATGTTTTACCTCCAGATTTGAATCAATCTACTGGTGGTTTTAATATTGCTGCTGATGGCTCTATTCTGTTTGGGTTTAATGGTATTAAGGGTCTTGGCGATAAGGTAATTGCCAAGATTGAAAGTCTTAGACCATTCAATTCGTTTGGTGACTTTTTAATTAAGGCTAAGCTGAATGGCATTACCAAAGCTCATATTGAAAACCTAATACATTCTGGAGCTATGGATAGCTTTGGATATAAACGTTCTTGTATGGTTAGGTCTTTTGAAAAATATGGGTCTGATATTATTGCTAATTCTAAAAAGCCTCCAGAACCAGACTTAATTAAACAACACTTGCTTATGCAAGATGAGTATTTTGTTGATGATGATTATCCTGAATTTACTCTGTTATCTATTTTAGAGCAAGAAAATAAACTACTAGGCATTTATGTGTCTGGTAATCCTTTTGAGATTATTAAAAGCTTAACGACTGAACACTATACTGACTCTGAAACACTTGTAAACAAAGTAGAAGACAATGGATATAGTGCGTTTGTGCTTTGCCAACTGAAGGCAGTTAAACAACATAAAACAAAGACTGGTAATGCTATGGCATTTATTGATGCTATGGACTACAAAGGTAATACGTTTAACTGTGTTATGTTCACTGGCTATAATCAATTTAAAGATGTCTTGCTAGATGATAAATTTGTTTTATTGTATTTAGTTGGTAAAAATGGCTCTAGAGGAATAACTCTTAATGTTCAGTCTGTGATTGACTTAACAGCCGCTCTAGAAAATAGTAGCTACACCAAAGAGTCAAATGATATTAAGATTTTGAATCTTAACTTTAGTGAGGCTCCTGGAACTGTTCAGATAAGATCGTTGCAAAATAA
>CALFYC010000215.1 GCA_937952895.1 uncultured Neisseriaceae bacterium | reverse complement strand
TAGCACAAGCTATTCCTGCAATATTAGCGGGGTATATAGCCACTCACCATGCTCGATTACCCGTCTTAGTTGGTGGATTCACAATTATTATTGGAGGGTTATTATTTCGCTATTTATTTAAGCCAGGGCGTGATGATATCCACGGCAAAGAAGGAGTTTAAAATCTATGTTACTTGATGTATCTTTAATTATCAAAACGTTAATAATATTATTTTTGGCTGTCATGTCACCAGGACCTGATTTTGTAATGGTGCTTAGAAACTCATTAAGTTATGGTCGCAGAGCTGGTTTATTTTCAGCATTAGGAATCGCAACAGGTTGTCTATTCTCATTCACCATAGTTGTTTGCGGACTTCAGGCATTATTTAGCTATCATTTACTTAAAGCTATCTTTAGTATGGTTTGTGGATCATATCTAATTTATTTGGGATTTATGAGTATCCGTAATAAATCAACTCATCAGCATATTGAAGGTCAGCACAGACAAAGTGCGCCAATGTTTAGTTATTATCGTGCGGGACTGCTTACCAATTTATTAAATCCTAAACTATATACTATGGCTGCAGCAATATTAACCTATACTGAACAGCAGCATCCTTCAATCGCAACTAATATTAGTATTATTATAAACTTCTTAATTATTTCCTGTCTTATTATTTATCCATTTTCAATTATCACTTTTAATTTAATTTTTTATTTACTTATCTTACTTATTCTATTATTTAATCTATTTATAAATTATACAATCTAAAATATCAGCTATCTTAAATACAAAAAATAATCATTTTAGTTCATCTTGTACCTTAGATCATACTCTTATTTATTTCCCAAATTTGCTAAGTAATTAATTTAGCTCCAATCTTACCCAATGCTTTTATTCCTCACTACCTGTCTCTACTTTAGATATATACTTGACATAACTTTCGAAATCAACAAAACCTTTTTCAATCACAAATTCCAAATAGAATAAACGATGAAATAATGACCTAGTCCAGTAAGAACGAATTGTATTTAATAAAACCCAGTCGTAATCTTGCTTGTATTTTTCGAATACTTTTTCATATCTAGACATTAATACTTATAAATGAGTATGTGATTGAGATGTTACTTAGAACAAAGCCTCAAGGAATATTTCGAAATCTGATTAACTATTTATATTGGGAATGATTGCTTAATGTTTTGATTTTTATTTTAGTAATAACTGGAAATTCTCCAATACTTACATTTGTTAAATCTATTTGTATTTGGTTGGATTTCTTAATTATTCGGGAGGCATGTACATTTTTATGCAAGGAGGGGCATTGAAATTTTCATTTAAAAGTAATATTTTTTGACAAATTATTTTCAATAAAACTGGTTGCTTATAATATTTTTTCTACCCATTCTATTATGTATTTTAAAATAAATCTTATAAACCATGCACAAATTTTTCCCAATCCCAATGCCCAAGTTGTGGGATTTAAGCTTCAGATGGCCAACAATTAACAAGATAACTAATAATTTATGTAAACTTCATTTCAGCTAAAAGATCATAGTTTTCACATTATTTATATATTCCTTTGGCTAATGCATTAAATATAAGCTAACCATAAACAGCATTGGATCTCATTAATTTTATAAAAAATAAGCATTAGACTACTGTTGTTTTTGATTTTAATGCCTTCCCAACTATAAAATCGATACTGAGCCTATCCATAAAACTATTTTTTTTGTAAGTTTATGAATGAATATAAGTCATTAACTTGATTGACATAAAACTACTATTTTGTTTCATTAATTCAATGATTTGTTACATAATTGTTATATGAATTTGCCCCTAATTTTTTAAGTATTATTGATAGAGCTTATCACTTTAATCGATAACTGGAAATTGATACTCAACAGGTGTAAATATTTGCTAATCAT
>CALFYC010000214.1 GCA_937952895.1 uncultured Neisseriaceae bacterium | reverse complement strand
GGTTTAACTAAACAAAATAACTAAATGGTCATAGTCAAATCACTTGATTCAATATCCTTTTATTCAAAAGGGGGGTTAAAATTAATAAAATAGAATTATTACAAAGAGAAACAACTGATTCTAACATAACTCGATCTATAGCAAAAAAACCTTATGATTCTCCAAAAATAAAACTCATCCATGCTTCTAATAGAATATTAAATAATCCTGGTAATAGTACAGATTCAGATGCATCTTTAGCACATTCTTAAAAGGAATATTAATATATGATACGAATTAACAAAATATTGATAATTGGCATTTGTGCAGCAATAGTTAGCGGAACCTTATTTGCGACAACTTCAGAAGTAAAGGATCCTTCAGTAGTTTTGGTGGCAGGTCATACAATCGAAATTCCGTTATCTAGTAATCTTCCTATTCCAAGTGATTTAACTGCAAATGGTGAATTTCAATCTGGCGATGTCACATTTACTGCAGGACCAGGATGTCATTTGTCAGCACATGGTTGTACTCTATTGATATCTGCGGCACCAACCAGCAAAGATTATATAGATATTCCAGTTACAGTAAGTGCATCTAGATTAATCAACAAACCAATTTTTAAGTTATCAGTAATTCAACCAGCAGAAAATGTCTCTTTTAATGCAGATCTACCTGAAAATTACTCAATATCGCTATTAATTTCTAATCAGATAGACAACGAAGGTTATCTTGCGATTAATGATGCCAGACAATATAGTTTGTCGACCCTGAATTTTACACAAGAACGATTACAGCGGTCAGGTAATGTATTATTTTATGGGGTTGCAGAACCTCATCCAGGGTTATTAAATATTATAAAAGATGCAAGCCACCACTATACAGTTAACACTAATGGGCCTGTTTATCAAATAGTTTCATTAACTAATCATGATGTTACTCAGCCTTTATCAATTAGCATCACCGGATCAGGTGCTAATAGCTTTAGTATTGATAATGAAGCTTCCGATTACGGTGTAAATAAGAATTGTATAGAACTAAATAGTATTACTTCTGGAGATTCTTGTTTATTGATTATAAAAGGCAAAGTAGGCGATCCAAGTAAAGCACCAGAAACAGCTACGCTTACTATTCAAGGTAATAACAATAATTTGGTCAAATTTAAGTTAACTGCTACTACCTATGTTTATGCTGGGGGAGGGTTTAATACATTGGGAAATGCTAGTGTATTAGGAGGTGATTTGCTTGCAGAATGTACCGCGGGAACTTGTTCTAATGCTTTACAGGGTTCAACAGGATATAACTACTCTTCACATAATCTTAGTGTCGGAAATTGGATTAATGCATTGGCTATCACTCCTGCTGGTAATTTAATGGTGGGTGGGGTATTTGGTGCTATTGGTGGGGCAACTACTGGAGCTGTTTCCGGCGTTTCTGCTTTATTGGCACAGTGTATACCAGGTCCTTTGATTGGTAATTCATGTATCAATCAAATTGGCTCTACAAGCAATTCATACGCTTTCAATAATGGCTATATTGATGCGATAACATCACCATTTGCAATTAGTACTAACAATTTTATCGCAGTAGGAGGTGATTTTAGCCAAATTAGATCTTTTTCAGCTGCATCAGGTGGACGACTCCTGGCGAAATGTGGCTATAGTGGAACGTCTTCTAATCAAACCTGTAATAGCTATATTGGTTCAGGTACTACTAATATTAGCAAATATGCTAATAATGCTATTGTTGCTTTAAATACTTTGGGCTCTATCTCTAGTGTTCCTCAAGTAAATGCTGGAGGATTATTTACACAAATTGCAGATTATCCTAGTTCCGTTCCATCGGGGGGTACAATTTTTGCTAGTTGTTCTAGTGGTGCTTCAGGGGTTTGTAGCAAAGGTATGGGTTCGTATAACCCGAATAGTTCAATCTTAGGTATGACCGATGATGGAGAGTCGCTTTATATAGGGGGGGCTTTTACTCAAGCTGGAACATACGTTGAGAGTAATGGGGGTTATCCTTTGTTGAAATGCACCTTGGGGTCTACTACCACATGTGTTAATGCATTAGCCGGAACGGAGGGTGCTAATGGTTACATTGAAGGCATTACTTATTCCGGAGGTAATTTATATGTTGGAGGTAAGTTTACTACTATTGGCAGCGCAACTCCAGTTAGTAGTGGTAACATGTTAGCTGTTTGTACTCCAGGAGGAACATGTTCTAATTTTGTTACCGATACGAATCCTTATGCTACTGGATTGGATTGGGGTGGAAATATTTCTGCTATTGCAGTCGGAGTACAAACCACAATTACTGCGGATTAATTATAATGAACCGGATAGTTGGGTATTTTGCACTAGATGGTTCAACGGTCAAGAGTGAAATATTTAATAGCTGTCAATTTAATACACCACATTGGCAGCCAGATCATCAAGCTATATACTTAGAGAATTCAATTGCCTTTTCTGCGACACAGCGTTTTATAACACCCGAATGTCATTCTGGATTAATGCCACATCAAAATAATATTACATGTTGTGTAATCAATGCTGATGTATATTTAACTAATCGCGAAATCTTATGCGATTTATTAAATATTGATATTCAAACCTCAGATGCTGTATTAATTTTACAGGCTTATTTAAAATGGGGAGAAGATTGTACGCATTATCTGGCTGGGAATTTTTGTTTTATGATTTGGGATCCACGACATCAGCATTTATTTGCAGCTGTTGATCAATTTGCCCAATGTCCACTTTTTTATGTATATCGGCCTGGAGAGTTTTTAATTATGGCTAATGAGTGCTCTTCGTTTCATGTTCTTTGTCCGCAGTTAACCTTGGATCCAAATCATTTTATAGAATTTGCAAATGATATACATTCAACTACTAATACAGCATATAAAGAAATATGCAAGTTGCCTTCAGGTCATCAATTAGTTGTCAATGCCAAGACGTTACGTCAAACATGTTATTGGCGCTGGAAAGACCATAAGCAAATATTACCATATAAAACCCATCAAGAATATTATGAAGTATTAAAAGAGTATTTTGAGAAAGCTGTTCAAAAATGTTTACGGCGACTTGGAACATTGACTACACAAATTAGTGGTGTGCTAGATTCATCTGCGGTAACTGCACAATCAGCAATTCTAGTGGCAAAAGAATATCAAACCTTATCTGCATTTACAAGTATTCCAAATAATTTAACTGGAGAGAGTTATCGTTCAGGCTGGTATTATCATGAACTTTCTAGGATAGATGAGCTATTAATCAAATATCCGAATATTCAGCATACGATATATACAGCTAACCCCAGCACTAATATTTTTGAAAAATTAAAGCCATTACAGCTTTGTTTTGATCGTCCATTAAGGAATATTAATAATATAGATTGGACTATTGGCTGTTATGAGCATGTGTTGGCACAGCAAGGAAGAATATTATTGATAGGTGCTGGTGGCAATAGTACAATTTCTTGGGATGGGGTTGCAATTTTAGAATCTTTAAAAACTTTATATATTGCACTAAAAGCCAAGCTATTATTTCGTCCTTATCGATTTATACCTAATCTGCATAAAGCGATGTTATCTGGACAGCTAACTGCTCCATTGCGTGCTAGTATATATGTATTGCAGCTTTGGTATGGTGTGCGTCGTCTTGACCCAACACAAGAATTAGATTTGACGATTTTTTGTTATAATGTACCAAACTTTATATATCGTAGTGGTAATAATACTCTACAAAAACGTTTGTTAGTAAGAGAGGGTTTAAATTCAATTTTGCCAGACGCTATTACAAAAAATCCATATCGTGGTGAACAGGGTGCTGATTGGTATTTGCATTATAATCAACATTGCCAAAACTGGCGTGACAAACTTCTGGGATTAACAGAATCAGCACAAGCGATATTGTGGAAAAGTTATGACCGCAAAAAAATTATGGATTTGTTTGATGAGTACCATTATCTCGATCAACCGCCTGATCGCAAAGTAACTCGCGATTTGTGTAATCAACTATTTCGCTGTTTAAGTGCAGGGTTTTATTTAAGTAAAACATAAGTTTGTGCTTTGATTAATATAGCATTCTTTATTGCTTATCACAAACTGAAAGATTACATTAGAAAGAATATTTGATTAAAATTTGTGGCCATTACACTTATAGCCACAAATGCATATATCTAAGATAAGCTCAATAAAGAATTTGAAACATAACTATTATTAATTGCTGTCGAATTTCGACCATTGGTAGAAGTTAAAATGAAGCGATTTGCTCCAATAGTAGTATTTATTATTAATATACGCTAATTGATTTAATGCTGTGAAAATTTTTGATTCTAAGTTCCAAGCATTTCCAATTGCAACATATAAAGCATTACTATAAGTGATTGATAAATAATTTTCTCTAGCAGATGCTTGAAATTGGTTTTTTATTAGATAATAGATATTTTTGTGCACAATTTGATTCACAAAATATGTTTATTTGCTATCCCTATATAATGTTTTAATGTTGAACTGGCAACTTATATTTGATATAGATAATTATTGTGCAACCTGTTTAATAAGAGGAATTGTGATATCACGTTTTTGTAATAATGCTTCATCAGCGATTAGATGAATTTTTTTAATCAAAGTGCCAATATTACGTTCATAATGACTAATTAAATATTTTAATTCAGCTTCACCAAAATTAAAACCTTCTTTTTTAATATAACTTGAGATACCCATAAATAATTCTTCGTCATTTAGGGCAACTAATTGTAAATTTAATCCAGATAAAATTCGTGTAATTAAATCATCTCGCATTGAATGATTGGTATCAAAACTTTTCCTACTTGAAGTTAACAAGAAGTTATTTTTACTATTTAATTTAATTGTATTAAATAAGTCAAATAGTTCAATTTGTAAATTATTAGTTAAAACTTCAATATTATCAATAGCAATGAATTGATAGTTACTCTCTAGAATTTTAATTTGTGGCTGAGCGTTTGCATCTAAGTAGATAGCGGATTTATTATGACCAAGATGCATGTTAACCCAAGCTTTTAATAAATGAGTTTTCCCGCTAGATTTGATTCCTGTAATATGAGTGAATTGATGGGTTGAATTATTTAAACTGGCATAAATGGCTTCGTTCCCAATTGCGATAAAATTGTTAAAAGTAGGCGCGGTATTAAATAAATCTAATAATTGTGGTTTCATTTAGTTATTCGTTATAATAATTAGATCTAAAGTAATATGCGCGAATATGTTTTAATAATACAAGCGTTATGGTTGATAAGGGTAGGGCAAGTAATACTCCGACAAAGCCAAAAAGATGACCAAAGATCATAAGAGCTAAAATAATTAAAACTGGATTTAAGCCAATTTTACCCCCCACCAAATATGGAGTTACAAAACCACCTTCTAGGAAATGGCCGATAATAAATACCCCAAGACCAGTTAACATTTCATGTGTGCCAGTTCCATTTGCTGCGCTAACGATTAAGGCAATAAGAAAACCTGTCATAATACCTAAATATGGTACAAAAACTAATAATCCAGTAATGGCACCAATAAAAAATCCATCTGGAATATGTGCAAAATGTAGGCCAATTGAATAATAAGTTGCCATAATTAGCATAACGGAGATTTGTCCTCTAAGATATGCAGATAGCATTCGATCTATATCATTTAATAGGTAATGAAAACTTTTAATATGGCTCCGTGGAATTAATTCATCAAAGAATTTAACAATATGATTCCAATTATTAATGGTATAAAATAAAATAAATGGTACTAAAATAGTGTAGACTAAAACCTCAATTACGATAAAACTGTTTTTTGCAAGTGGCGAAAATACACTAATATGGTTAACTACGCTATTGGTGTTATGAGTGATAATTTCCCGAATATAATTTAAATCAATATAACGAACATCAAAACCATATTTCTCATTTATATTTGTAATAACTTTGGTGTTTACTAATTCAATTAAAGTTGGAACTTTTTGTGCAATTGTTTT
>CALFYC010000213.1 GCA_937952895.1 uncultured Neisseriaceae bacterium | reverse complement strand
CTACCTCTTCCAGGGCCAGTAAGAATACCAATACTTCTAGCATAGTTAACATAGTCTTCTACAACTAGGAAGTAATTACCAAAATCCATTTTATTAATAATGTCTAATTCGTATTCCAATCTATTTACATATTCTTGTTTTTTTACATCATCGAATTTATTTTGTAATGAATATTCATCAATAAAGGTTAAACCCTTAGTGCGTAAATCATTCACTGGATCTTTTGATGGTTGCGGATAGATTGTTTTGCCAACGACATAATTTACATTACACATTTCAGCAATTTTGTTTGTATTAGAGAACGCTTCTAGGTCATATGAGTCATTAAAGTGTTCAGCCAACACATGATAGGGTTTCAGATAATAATGCTCTTTGGTATAAAACATTGAGCTTTCATCTGTATCCTTATTATTGTCAGTAAGTTCACCATCTTTAACTTCACGTTTCTTCTTAAAAGAAGAACCAGTATTGATTGAAACCAATGCTCTATGAAATTCACTTTCATGCTTATAAGTATAATGAGAGTCAACAGTAATAATTAAGGGAATATCTAGTTTGACAGACAACTCTTTGAGAAAATTATTAGCAGGAATCTGCTCCTTATCCATACCAGTATAGATAAGCTCTAAATAATAGTTAGCACCAAAGATAGACTTAAACTTTTTAGCCCAATCTTCAGCTTCTTCCAATCTGCCAGACATGAATTTTTGATTAATAACACCACCTAAACAGGCACTAGTACAAATCAATCCTTCAGAATACTTAGCAAGCTGCTCAATATCAGTACGAGCCTTATAGTATTTAAACTTAGTCCAACTATCACTAGTCAACTTAATCAAATTCTTATAGCCAATATCGTTATAAGCAATCAAAATAATATGAGCAGCAGGTTTTTCACCTTCAATCTTCTCTTTTACAAGACCGCTACTAGGAGCAATATACATTTCATTAGCAAAGATTGGCTTCATGCCATGCTTCTTACACGTATTCCATAAGTCATAATGACAAAATACATTGCCGTGGTCAGTAAGGCATACACCTTTCATACCCATAGCTTTACAACGCAATACATAGTCTTCCACTTTACTAAATCCATCGAGGACAGAATAAATAGAATGACCATGCAAATTGGTATACATGCCAATATCAGACTCTAGAATGTCATCATTCAGGTTTGTCATTTTTTAATTGCTCAAATTTGCAAACAACATTAGTAGTGATATTTAATATAATGTACTTATGAGGCTTACGAGTCACATCTGGATAACCCATAGTATATATTGGGGCCATTTCTCTGTGAGCTTTCAATAAAAAGCCAGTCAAAGGATTAGATTGTTCAAATATATAAATGGGCCATTTATCACGACTAGATGGAATGGCATTAATATATGCCTTAAGCTCACCCAATGTAATGGGATCGCCTTCAAGTATTTGACTCATATTTGAATCCTAAAAATGACAACATATTGTCAATTTCATGTTGTGCTGGAACTTCATAGCAAGCTAGCATAGTTTTGCCAGCAGCAGAACCACCAGGAAATATCCACCATCCGACAGGCTTCTGAATGGCAATTGCATAAAGTTGCAATTGCTCAATAGGAACACTAAAGGAGGTTTTTGCTGGAGGCTCATCAGTAATTAAACCATAATCAAGCATCTAATAAACCCTCATTAATTGAATCCTGCATATAACGTTTAACTTTAGCAATCTTTGCATCAATAGCATCTTGATTACCAAAATTAGTTAAATCAAAACCTTCATTCTGCAACATTTGCACAATGGCAAATACATCATTTAGTTCACCAACCAAATGCTGAAAATTACTCATAGGCGTTTGTGAAGCATGAGAGCGGCTGTTACATCCAAATCTATTACACTTAGAAGAGTCCTGAATAACCTCAGAACATTCTTCTTGTAATAGTTGTAGCAAATATTGAACTTTATTCATCAAATCGTTACCTGTATAATACCGTCAAGTTTCGGATATGCGATAATGTTATCTGGAAACATAGATTTCAAAATAACAATATATGTTTCAAAATAACCAAACACAGAGCCAAAATAAAGTCTTGCATTGGTAAAGTCATCAACTATGGAATTAACCCATTCGTAATATTCATCCTTGTGGTCAAATTCTTCACCATCAGCAATGTAAATATGTTCGAGCTGAATCAACTCATATAACGCATCAATAGCATGAAGCACATTAAGTACATCAGGGCTAACTTGATCATATGTGGCAAAAGGGCCAAAATTAAAAATACTAATATTTTCATTAGCAATATAAATTTGCTCAGAAGTTAAATCAGTATGAATAGTCAAAGTGTTGCTAACACTTTCATTGGTGCGGAATACAAGTTCAAATGTTTGCATCTTAGACATTAACAACAACCGTTGATCTGTGTGGTTTAAATTTGATAATTTTCTTACTTGGAACTTGGACTGGTTCACCAGTACGAATATTACGATATGTACGAGCTTGACGCTCTACGGTTTTGAATGTGCCAAAGTGTGGCAATCTTACAGTTTCAGTCTGCACATCGCTCAAGATCAAAGCAACAAGTTGATCAATGATACGTCTTGTTTTAACCTGTGTAAGCTGATGACTAGCTGCAATTGTAGTTACGATATTTTTAATCGACATCTGCATTTTCCTCTGATTGTACGATATAAATTGACGCTTTTAAATCATCAAGAATTTCATACACTTTTCTATCTTTATTTGAATTCATATGCTTAATTAAAGCAAACATAAATCCTTGTGGTGGGTAATCTATTTCAGAACTAAAACCAACAATTTCTTCACCTAAATTTGCAAACCAAATAATAGAATTATCTGGAATCAAACTTAGCAAATCTTCTGTAGTGGTTTCTTCAAGAAGACCATCATAGTCATCTTCTATAAGGTAATCACCAAACAAATCAAGTTGCTTCGACATAAGGAATATATCCCTGTTTAATCAACACTGATTTTAAATCTGGTGCTCTATACAATTCTGATTTCTGTACTTTGCCTTCAGCATTGCGAATTGGCTTACCATCAGCATCCAACTTGCTCATATTAGAAGAATGTACTTCTTCAAAACACTTATCAAGATCAATACCAAAAGCAATACCACCGCCTTGAACAACATAATCTAAATCTGTGAATGCATCAGCAGACTCAATCATATCAACATCAAAATCTTGTGGCTCTAAAGCTTTAATACAATTATTAAGACTTAGGAAAGATGCTTTGGCAACATCTAAAACGGGGTGTTCATCGTATCCAGTAATAGTAACAGCATCAAATAGTTCTTCGAATTCTTCAATGATTAATCTTAATCTTAGCTTGATAATGTCGACTGCTGGAACAGTAGGTTGGCCTGGAGTAGCCTGACCAAAAGTAGACATAAAATGTTTTACGTCTGTAAAATGACTCATAATTTATAACACTTAATTATATTTTCAATTTTTGGCCTAAATACAACAATTGCAGAAGGAAAAGGAGCAGCGTTTGGCTGATTGCCAAACTTAAGTCTACCTACAACAAAGTATATTTCGCCATGAATAGCATACTGTGTCCACCATTTTGTATCTGTTCTAGCAGGTACAAGACAAACAACAGTTGCATTATGTCTTTAGAAGCAGAATATGCCTTACTCATCCATGCACCTATGGTTCTACCATAAGGAGGATTCATAAAACATGTTCCAGTCCATTCTTGCTCAAGACCGTTCTGTTCTTCTGTAAAGTAATTTTCACACTTAGTATTTTCTGCATTAGCACAAACATCAAGTGTGAAATTAAATATACCATTTAAAGCATCAAAAAAGTCTTGAGGAGTTGACCACATATCGCTTG
>CALFYC010000212.1 GCA_937952895.1 uncultured Neisseriaceae bacterium | reverse complement strand
TTAATTATTTAGACATAGCCGTATTATATCATATCATCTTTATTAGAATGTTTATTTATAAGATAAACGCATACTTCATGAACAGAATTAATGTTTAAAGATAGAAATATGCAAATTATACAATATATTTAACACTATTTTAATTGGTAATTCTTTAAAGCGACGTTCTAAACCAGCGAATAACTTATTGACAAAGATCTTAATTAAAAATTGAAAAATTAATATGAGCCAGATGAATATACATTTATAGGGCAATATTACAAAGATAATTAGTCTGACACTATTTTTACTTAATAAGCGTATTTATAGAAAAACCGCCATCAACATTTATAACGCTTCCATACATATAACTAGAAGCATTTGATGACAAAAGTAATATTGGCCCTTTTAAATCCTCGAATTTACCAGCAACTTTTGCTGGAATTTGTTCTAAATAAGCCAAGGCCTGATCATCTTTATTTAAAAAATCAGTTATAGCTTGGTTTGACTCGATTAAGCCAAGTGATAAACAATTTACGCGAATTTTATACTGAATTAATTCATAAGCCAATAGCTTAGTTAAATGAATGACACCAGCTTTAGAAGTTCCAAATACAACAGTATTTTTTCTTACCATTTGGCCATTTATAGCGCCTATATTGATAATACTACCACCATTAGGCTGATTTTTCATTTGTTTTGCTACCGCTTGTGTTAAAAAAAATAGCCCCTTTAAATTAGTATTAATGCCAATATCCCAATCACAAGTACTTATTTCAAATAAAGCTTTATCATTGGATATAGCTGCATTATTGATTAGAATATCAATCGAGCCATATTTTTTATAAATTTCAGCTATACTATCATCAAAACTCGCCACATCAAGCATATCAAGAATAAATTTACTTGCTTTATTTCCAGAAGAAATAATTTCATTCACTACCTTATCTAATTTTGTAGATGAACTACTACGCCCAGTAATAATTACATTTACGCCATAATCTGCTAATATTTTTGCATAGTAAGCACCAAGCCCATCTCCAGCACCGGTTATTAATGCAACTTTAGCATTTAAATCAGCAAATAAATTATCTTTCATAATATAAACCCTCTCGATTTAAAGCAGATCCATCAAATATTTAAATATTTCGATAATTGAATATAATATCTAAAAAATTAAATTATTTTCTTCATTAATGATAGAAAGTGCTTCACTTGTTTTCAATTATACTTATAAAAAGTCTATTGACCTTTACGTAACCCATCAATAAATCCTGCATGACATAATTGTGATAAGTATTTTGAAGTTGTAGATTGAAAAATACTCAACTTTTGCTCAATTAACCCCACACAAACCTCATCTTTATCTGCAAACTCACAAGTTTGAGGTGGAAAATACTTTTCTGGGTCTTTAAGCCAAGTTAAAATCTCAATTCTATTTTTATTAGCCAATGCTTTTAGTGCTAAATCTTATATTAATAATGTTGAATTATATTCCATTTTATGAATACAAATCAATAATAATATCCAAATTAATGCAAACACATGGTAAAAACATTCAAATCATGTGGCAAGAACATTCATTAAAATAGAATATCTAGAAATATCATATTTTATGCTAAAATAAGCAACTCATAATAAGATTAAAGTTTAAGTTAATCAATTTATTCTATAAAAGGACCTCGCATATGTTAAAAGGCGCAATGACCGCTTTAGTTACCCCCATGCATCCTGATGGATCGATTGATTTTGCGTCATTAGATCATTTAGTTGAATTCCAAATAACCAATAATATTACTGGTCTAGTTATTGCCGGTTCAACTGGAGAGGGTTATACTTTAAATGATAATGAACGCCTAAATTTAATCGAACGTATTATTCAAAAGGTTAACAAAAGATCTAAAATTATCATAACTGTAGCAGGTCCATCAACCACTTACTGTTGTGATTTAGTAACTAATTTTAATCAAGTCCAAGGAGTTGATTATATTATGGCAACTACCCCATCTTATCTAAAGCCGACTCAAGATGGTTTATATGAACATTTTAAATCTATTGCAAAAATTAGCATGAAACCAATTATTTTATATAATGTCCCAAGTCGTGCCGGATGCGATTTACATGATACAACAACTTTAAAACTGGCACATGATTTTTTGAATATCATTGGATTAAAAGATGCAACAGGTAATATTGCGAGACTTAATAATCTAGTTAAATACCGTCCACAACATTTTGCCTTATATTCAGGTGATGATACTACATCAATGGCCTTTATGCTGTGTGGTGGCGATGGATCAATTTCAGTTGTAAGTAATGCAATTCCAAATGAATATGCCACATTATGTGACTTAGCTATTAATGGAAATAAAATTGATGCAATTAAAATGAATAATCATATCCTTGAATTAACTGCAAATATGGGAATTGAACCATACCCAATTGCAATTAAATGGATTTTAAATAAAATTGGTGTCATTAGCACCCCTAATTTACGTTTACCATTAACAACTTTAAGCATCCAATCTCAACAAAAATTAACTCCCATTTTAGAACAAATAATCAATAGGAAATTAAATTAATGCTAAAACGTCAGATCATAATATTAATGAGCTTACTTTGTCTATCTAGTTGTGCCAATATTGATACTACCGCTGATTACAGTTCAGGTAATGCAAGAAATGCCGAATTAGCGGTTCCACCTGGCTTAACTTCACCAGATTTAGAAACTAATTACAAAATTATCGGTGAAGATGAAAGCACATACCATATTGATAAAATCAAGAATTTTGCAATTCAAGAAGGCGGATCTCAACGTTGGCTAGTTATAAGTAATAAAAAAGTTGATCAAATATGGCCAACTATGATGGCCTATTTATCTCAACAAGGTTTATCAGTAAAATATCAGAATAAAGGGGTTGGTTTAATTCAAACAGATTGGGCAACCAAAAATAACGTTGTGAATGAAACTGGAGTTCGAAAATTCTTTGGATTGGCGGGTTGGGGTAGCATGTATTCCCTTGATAGTCAATATATGTTTCGTGTAACTTTATGGCAAGATGGCGATGACACCCATATTTTTGTAACTAGTTACCTCATGAATCTGGTTTATGTAGGATGTGTGCCTGCACGTAATTCAACCGTTGAAGCCTCAGATAAAGAACGCACCACCTGGATGGCAGTTCCACCAGATCCACAAGTTGAGCTAGATTTTTTACTCAAATTTGTTGAATTTGCAGGAGCCGATACGAACAAAGTCAAACAAGCAAACATTGAAACCAAAGAAGCCGCAGGTGCAGCACCGATGGCATCTCTTAATGGCAATCAATTGATAATCTATGATCAATTTGATCGTGCATGGTGGCGAACTGGTCTTGCTCTTGAACGAGTTGGACTAGGTATTGCAGATAAAAACCGCTCAAATGGTGAATACTACGTATACTCATTACAATCACAAATTGATAATCCAAAACCAGGATTCTTAAGTAAAATTTTTGGTGGTGATGCTCAAGCACCAGAAGCTCCTAAAGCACAATATACCGTAAAATTAGTTACTTCTAATAACCAAACAATTTTAACAATTAGCACTTATAATGGAGCAAATAGCACCAATGATATGCAAAAAGCTATGCAAAAATATTTAAATGATTTATTGACCCAATTAAAATAATTACTTATTGTAAAAGTTAAACAAATCTCATGCGTTTTAGTATGAATATAAAACATAAAGCTCCTATCAAGTATTTGGTATTTTTAATCATTGGCAGTGTATGTATTGCTAACACCGATTATAATGGCTCTTATCTGCCTGATTTGGGCGATTCAGACCGCCAAGAAATTAGCCAATCGGAGGCAAACTTTTTAGGTCACCGAGTCTTGCAAGATATTACAACTCAAGGTAGCATGTTGGATGATGCTGATACTATAACTTATCTCAATAACCTAGGCAACGAATTAGTTAGTTATTCAACAATGGCTGGATATTCATTTCATTTCTATTTAATGAATGGAGAAGAAATAAATGCTTTTGCATTACCTGGTGGCTATATCTGTTTATATAACGGTTTAATTTACACAACTCACACTGAAGCCGAATTAGCGTCAGTTATGTCCCATGAAGTTGGTCATATTGTGCAACATCATGTTTTTAGAAATATTGCTGCATCGAATCGTAATCAATGGGTTGCACTTGCTGGAGTTTTAGCTGGAGGTTTATTATCTTTGGCAAACCCTGCCGCTGCAGCGCTTGCTGTTCAAGGTGGCCAAGGTATGGCAATCCAAAACATGTTATCTTTTTCTAGAGATTTTGAACGTGAAGCTGATCGAGTTGGACAAAAACTCATGTATCAAGATGGTTTTGATCCGCATGCTATGCCTAGTTTTTTTAAACGCTTACAAGATACACATAAATTTAATGATAATCAAGCATATGCATTTTTACGCACTCACCCAGTTACATCGGAACGGATTAAAGAAGCCGAATTTCGTGCAAATCAAATGCCTGTTAGAATGCGTCCAGATAGTAATAGTTTTCTACTTATTCGTGAAAAAGCTCGTGAACACCATCTAGGGCCAATAGCTGCAATTAATTTTTATCAAAAAGCCATTCAGACTAAAAAATATGTGAGTTTAGATGCTCAGTATTATGGTTTAGCTTTTGCTTACTTTATTAATCATAACCCAAATAAAGCCATGGATAGTTTAGTTAAAATTAAAGATCCAAAATTTATTGATCATCCAATTGTATTAAATTTAAAAGCAGCTTTATTTACAATTATGAAAAAATACGACAATGCTGATCAAATATATAAAGATGCATTAGAAAAATTTCCAAGCTATAAAGGACTTTGGCTTGGACAAATTGATTTTTATCTTCAAGCTAAAAAACTTAAAGATGCAAGTACTAAACTTGATGATTTAAGCAGAATCTATGCAAATGATATGGATATTTGGATTCGCGAAGCTATCCTCTACTCTGATGCAAAATTAGATAACCCTCAACGTTATCACTATGCTTTAGCTAATCAATTTTATCTAAAAGAAAATTACACTGCAGCAATCGAACAATTTGAGATGGCCCTTAAGGTCAAAAATGGCGATCAGATTCTTAATGATATCATTAATGCTAAAATCATAAAATTAAGAATTGCCATTAAAGAAAATCAAATCTATATTAATCCATAATTACGAATAGACGAATAATATCGGATTAGTTGCCTAATTTATCCGATCAACCGCTAAATTAACTAAATCAAACATAATTTGTTTAGTTTCCGAATCATCAAAAATAGTTAATGCATTTTTTGCAGTTGCCGCATATTCCTTAGCTATATTTAGTGAATAATCAATAGCTTGACTATTTTTTATTATTGTAATTATTTGAGTAATATATGCTGTATCTGGATTATCAATTGCTTTTTGAATAATAGCTTTTTCTATTTCATTACCATGTTTTAAAATATATAGAAGTGGTAATGTAACTTTACCCTCACTCAAATCATCACCAACATTTTTACCTAAACTATTCGTATCTCCACTATAATCTAATACATCATCGGCGATTTGAAAAGCAATCCCTAAATTAATTGCATATTTAGCTAAGGCATCTTCAACTTCATCAGAGGCATTGGAGACAATTGCAGCAACCCTACTACTTGCCTCAAATAATACAGCAGTCTTAGCACAAATCACTTTCAAATATTCAGCTTCAGTTAAATCACTTCTACCAATATTTAATAATTGTAAAACTTCGCCTTCCGAAATCTTATTTGTACTATCTGCCATTAATTTTAATAATTTAATCGAATCACTATTAACCATCATCTGAAATGCACGAGTATAGATAAAATCTCCAACTAAAACACTTAAAGCATTACCAAATAGAGCATTAGCAGTCTTACGACCTCGTCTTAACCCAGATTCATCAACCACATCATCATGTAATAAAGTTGCGGTATGAATATATTCAATCATTGCTGCCATCTTATGTAATAGATCACCATCAGAAAAACCAGCAATCCGACCACATAATAAAGTAATCAATGGACGAATCCGTTTTCCACCTGAATTAATGATATATTCACCAATTTGATTGATTAAAACAATATTTGAATTAAGATCTGTGCGAATAACACGATTTAAAACCTCAATATCTGGAGCTAAAAATTCGGTAATCTTTTGCATAATAGTCTTTTAACTAATATTATTATTAAAATTATATTCCTGAGTATGCCATTTAATTATTGTACTTCTATGTCCTACACTTATAATTAATGATTTTGGTAATTCAGTTATTAACATTTTATATAACTCTTCTTCGGTTTCTTCATCTAATGCAGATGTCACCTCATCTAAATAAATGATATCTGGTTGATTAACTAATATTCGACAAAAATTAACTCGTTGCTGTTCACCTAAAGATAACTGAGAGGCCCAATCACTAGTTTCAGCTAGTTTATCTATTAAATGAGGCAATTGACACTTAATTAATAGCTCATTTAATTTATCATCACTAGGCAAATTATTTGTCAGTGGATAGCAAATTGCACTTCTTAAATCGCCAATTGGGAAATAAGGCCTCTGTGCAATAAATAAAGAGTTTAATGCATCTAATTTAGATATCTGACCTTCAAAATAAGGCCAAATTCCAGCTAATGTTCTTAAAAACGTAGTTTTACCAGCCCCTGAACGCCCACGAATTAAAATCCGCTCACCTTCCTTTAAAGTCAATGTAATAGGACCTTGTAACTTATTTCCATTGGGTAAATTAATTACCAAATTATCTATTTTCAGCAACTCCGAGCCAGGTACAATTGTAGCACCAATTAGCTGATTAGCACTATCAATTGATGCATTAAAACCGCATAGCCGATCCATTACAGCTCTCCAGCCAGATAAAGTAGTATATGCCGAAATAAAATAGGATAATGCATCTTGCACTTTACCAAATGCTGAAGCAATTTGCATTAATGCACCTAATTTAATTATTTTAGCAAAATAACGAGGAGCTGAAACTAAAATCGGAAAAATTATCGCAATTTGATCATAGCCAATATTAAAGATATTAATTTTTAATTGCCGATAAATAATTGCAACAAAATTATTAATAACATTTGTAAAACGACCAACTAAGAATTTCTCTTCTCTAGCTTCTCCATTATAAAAAGCAATATTCTCAGCATGTTCACGCACACGCATTAACCCAAAACGGAAATCAGCCTCATATGCCTGTTGTTGAAAATCCAATTTAATAATCGGTTTACCAATTTTAAAAGTAATATAAGTGCCCACTATTGCATATAATACTGCAGCCCAAACCATATAGCCATTGATGATAATATGGTGGCCTAATAAAGTAAAATCTAGAGCTCCTGAAATTTTCCATAAAATAACCACAAATGAAGCTAATGATACAATTGATGTCATCAAACCTAAACTTAAATCTAAAAATAAGACGATAAATGAGTTAATATCTTCACTAATACGCTGATCTGGGTTATCGGTAATCACTTGAGTAAACCTAGTTTTATAATAAGCTTTATATTTGAACCAACGCTCTAAATAATATTTGGTCATCCACGAACGCCATTTAATTTCTAAAATCTTCCGAAAATAATAAGCTAACACCGCAAGAGTAATGTAAATAAAAGCTAAAATAGCAAACTTAATTAAGGAATTGAAAAATACGGGCTTATTATAGTTTTGGATTGCATCATAAAATACATTGTACCATTGATTGATCAATACCGTCATTCCAACCATAGCTAAATTTAAAATAATCACGGTTATGATTAATGTATAGCCACGCCACCTTTCATTACTTTGCCAAAATGGTTTAGCTAATTGCCAACAATCTCTAAGCCAAATAAATATACTATAATTTAATGTATTTTGTTCTTTTTGCATAAATTACCTATTTAAATTAAAAATCTCCAGTTAGTGTTTTAATCCAACTTAATCCTGCAATCACTGCAGTTTCTGCGCGTAAAACTCTTGTACCTAAACTCACCGCCACATAATTGTTTTCTTCTGCATATTCAATTTCATCTTGACTAAAGCCACCTTCAGGCCCGACAATTAAATTTACATCATTTATTTTTGTATCACTCAGATTAAAAGATTTCCTATTCAGCGATAAGATTAAATTAAGATCCGCTTTTGTTACATCTTTAATAAAAGTTTTAAATGATGCTATCTCAACTAATTGTGGTAATTTATTCCCACCACACTGCTCACAGCTACTAATTATTATATTCTGCCAATGTTCGATTCGCTTTAAAATTCGCTCTTGAGATATGCGTTGTGAACATTCTGAAGTTAGTGGCACTATAGTTTTAACTCCTAATTCAACAGCCTTTTGAATTGCTAAATCCATTTTATCGCCACTAATTAAGCATAACCCTAAAGTAATTGCAGTATGATTTTCACAATCATGAGCATGTTTTGACAACACGTTAACAACTGCTGATTTACGATCAATGTAAGTTAACTTGGCTAAATAAGAATATCCATCTCCATTAAATACAATTATTTCTTGGTTGATTTTGATACGTAACACATGCAAATGTTGTACCACATTAATTGGTAATGTAACATTTTTAACAATTTCAATCCCTTGATTGATATAAAATCTTTGCATATTAAATTAATTTCTGTATTTCTTGTTTCGTCCAATTTTCTAATTGAGAGGCCACTTGTTCTGGACTTGCCTCTTTATCCACATAGATAGGTTGATCAACCACTACATCAATATGCCCTGGAAAAACCCAAAAGCTACTTTTAGGCATACAATGTCCAGCATTATGTGCAACCGGGACAATTGGAATATCTAGATGTTGTGCAATCTTAACTACTCCGGTTTTATATGGTAGGACTTTATCAGGCGCAGCTCTCGTGCCTTCAGGAAACACCAATAGCCAAAATCCATGTGAAATTTTCTCTTTACCTTGTCGATAAATTTGCCCTAAGGTTCCAGAACGTTTAGATCTATCAATAGCAATTGGTGAAATAGTTCTTAAAGTCCAACCAAAAAATGGAATATATAACAATTCACGCTTTAAAATCGGCACCTGACTTGGAAAGATTACCGAATATGCCATGGTTTCCCACATTGATTGATGATTACTCGAAATAACTGCAGGACCTTTAATTATATTTTTAGCGCCATGTACCTCATAGGTAACTTTACACAAATGTTTTGATAGAAACACAAACAATTTTGACCATGTAACAACTGCAGCATGTCTATTTCTGACACTTGTAAAAATAATCAACATTGCCATAAGATTATAAAAAATAGTTGAAAATGCCATTATTGACCAAAATACTGTTGAACGCACTATAACATTAAAATTTACGTCTTTATGCTTCACTATCATTTTCTTCCTCTATCAAATATTCACTAACAGCCAGTAGATTATCAAATACCAAAGTATTAGGCGGTAAATTAGCTTTAGTTAACGTCTTTTTCCCATTCCCTGTTTTAACCAAAATAGGTATTCCACCAGCAATATGAATTGCTTCCAAGTCACGAATGCTATCACCTACCATCATTATTTTACTGATATCTTCCACATTAAATCGGTCACAGATATCAAAAATCATTGTCGGTTTTGGCTTTCTACACTCACAATTATCTTCAGGTTTATGAGGACAGAAAAAAATTGCCGCAATTTCACCACCAGCTTGCCTTACCATACGATTCATCTTATCATGAATTTCATTTAATTGCTTAACCGTATAAAAACCTCGACCAATCCCAGATTGATTAGTGCATAAAACAACAGTATAGCCAGAATGAGTTAAATTAGCAATTGCTTCCAAACTTTCAGGAATTGGTTCCCATTCATCAACATTTTTGATATACTTTTCACTATCATAATTAACTACACCATCACGATCTAAGATAATTAATTTCATATTTAATACCTTAATTTAATCTATTTTATTTAATTTAAAAATGATAATTGAACACGTTGATTAAAAAATTCCGAAAGTTGAAATAACATATTAATTCGATTAATTTTTAAACTCTCATCATCGCAAATTACCATAACATCCTTAAAAAATGCATCAATTGGCTGATTAAATTCAGATAATAGTTTAAAGTATTCTGACCAATTCCTCGTATTTATATATTCTTGTGCCGCACTTTGCTTAGTTTTAAATAATTGATAGAGTTGTTTTTCTGCATCTTCAACCAATAACATTTCTTCAATATCAGATAAATTAGTCACCAGATTTTGATTTTTAGCTAAAATATTGGTAATCCGCTTATTTGCATTTAATAGCAAACTATTATTACTATCTTTTGCAAAAACTTCTACTTCTTTAACTAAATCTTTAATGTATGAAAAATCATTTGGCTTGGTAGCAATAATACTTTGAATGCAATTAGTAGGTGCAACTTCTATTAGTGAATTTTCTAATCTAGTTAAAATAAATTGATACAAATCATCTAAAATATTACTTGTAAAAGAATTTCCCTGCTCAATAAATACTTGATAAGTTATTCTTAATAAGTCATCTAACTTAACGTCAGAAATTCCACCTTCAAGTAAAATTCTAACTACCCCAAGTGCTGAACGCCTTAAGGCAAAGGGGTCCTTCTCACCAGTAGGAATTAGACCAATTCCCCAAATTCCAACCAAAGTTTCAAGTTTGTCAGTTAAAGCCATGATTATAGAGAGATTATTACTTGGTAAATTTCCACCACTATGTCTAGGGAGGTAATGTTCTTCGATCGCAATAGCCATATCATGTGATTTTCCTTCATTTAATGCATAATATTTCCCCATTACACCCTGTAATTCAGGAAATTCCCCAACCATTTCAGTGGTTAAGTCAGCTTTTAAAAGCAATGCTGTTTCTTTGGCAAGCTCTACCAAAAGACTATTTTTAAATGTTGGCATTAGTGCAATTTGTTGTGCAATATTTTGTAATCTTTGAGCTCTTAAACCTTGAGTTCCTAATTTATTATGGTATAAAACCGTATTTAATTTATCCGCAAAAAACTCTAATGTATGCTTTTTATCAACTTCATAGAAAAATTTTGCATCATTTAATCTGGCACTTAATACTTTTTGATTCCCATCAATAATCGTTTGTGGGTCTGTTGATTTTATATTAGCTACAAATAAAAATTGGTTGGTAAGTTTATTATTTTGATCAAGCAAAGCAAAATAACGCTGATTTTTGGCCATTGATAGAATTAAACACTCTTGAGGAATTTTTAAAAATTCAGGATCAAAGGATCCAGATAGAACGACTGGAAACTCAACTAGACCAGTCACCTCATCTAATAATAAATCATCTTTTGCTAAATTTAAACCCATTTTTGTTGCATACTTATTTAGTTCATCGGAAATTATTTTATTACGTGAACTAAAATTTACTATTACCTGTCCTTCATTTTCCATTTGTTTACAATAATTACTTGCATTAGTAATTATGATTTTACCCTTACTCATAAAACGATGACCATAAGTGTAATTTACTGGAACCAAACCTAAAATTGGCGAATTATTGCCAATAACTTCGTCTCCATATAGAATAACCAAATTGTGCACCGGACGAATAAACTGATAACCAGAATCACCCCAACGCATCGCTTTAGCAATTGGAATCTTTTTTAAAGCATTCCCAATTGCATTAGGTAACAAATCAGCTAAGCATTTTCCTGGAACTTGTTGTTCAAAATAAAAATAACCATCTTCTTTTTGTTCTAAATCTTGATAATTTTCAAGTTGACATGATTTTAAAAAGCCCAATAATGCTGGAGTTGGCTTTTCGTCTTTAAACGCATTGCTGATTGCAGGACCTTTACGTAAGATCACTTTACTTGGTTCACTATTTGCAACATTTGGTAATAATACACCAAAACGTCTCGGTGTAACAAAATAATGTTTTTCTGGATTAACGTTTATGTTATCTAAATCTTTGTCTAAAAACCCTTTAAGTTCTATAACTAACTGTTTTAAAAATGCTAAGCCAATCTGTCTTAATCCAGCTGGCGGCAATTCTTCGGTTAAAAATTCAACCAATAAGTCTAAATGCTGACTATCTGCTAGAGCACTTTGCATTTAAAATTCCTTTTTTCTGAACCATTTTATATTATTTTCCTAATATTAGGCGTGATTTTAACATTATAATTAATCAGATAATAGATAATTTGAATTATCATGTTGGTAACTATATTCTATGAAACTTATTCAATAATCCTAAAATTTTTCCAGATAAAAACAGTTGTTTAAGAACTAAAGAACTGCTATTACTATATTAAAAAGGAGTTTCATGATTTATACTTTAACATCTCACAAATCTACAATATTGAATTAACATATTGAAATTCATGAAATAAATTGATATTTTATAGATCTAAAATTTATGAATTAGCATGCTTAGTTTATGTTAAAATTATGCATTGTTGATATACATATGAAGCATATATTTGATCTTAATTAATTTATTGAAAGTATATCATTTAATCGATAATGAAATGAGGTGTAGCATGATAGATAAAGACGGCTATCGTTCAAACGTCGGAATTGTCCTGCTAAATCATAATAACCAGATTTTCTGGGGTAGAAGAAAAGGTGAATCAGCCTGGCAATTCCCACAAGGTGGCATTGGTAATGACGAACAGACTGAAGATGCGATGTTTCGAGAGCTTAATGAAGAATTAGGACTATTTCCTGAACATGTTGAAATTGTGGGTCGAACTCGCGAATGGCTATATTATGATGTTCCGGCAATTTATAATCGCAACAAACGTGGCTCATATCGTGGACAAAAACAAATTTGGTTTTTACTGCGTTTTGTTGGTAAAGATCATCATATTAATCTGAAATACCACAAACATCACGAATTTGACGCTTGGTTTTGGATGAATGATTATTGGGCTCCTGTTGATCAGGTAGTTAATTTTAAACAAGATGTGTACCGTAAAGCTTTAACTGAGCTGCATCAATATATAAAGGTTTAACAATGAATCATCAGCCGACATTGATTTCGGCACTTTTAAATCAAGATATTCCATATACTCCGATTTGGCTCATGCGTCAAGCAGGAAGATATCTACCAGAATACCGTAAATTACGTGAGTCTGCTGGTAGTTTTCTTAATTTATGTAAAAATCCAGATTTAGCTACCCAAGTCACCTTGCAGCCATTACAACGTTTTAACCTTGATGCCGCAATTTTATTTAGCGATATCTTAGTTATACCTGAAGCAATGGGACTTAACTTAAACTTTGTAGAAAATGAAGGTCCTAAATTTAGTAATCCGATTAAAAACAATAGGGATATTGATAATCTATCAATCCAGGATGTTATACCTAAATTAGATTTTGTCTTCCAAGCAATTAAGCAAATTAAAGCTAACACAAAGAGCCCATTAATTGGTTTTAGTGGTTCCCCATTTACGCTTGCTTGCTATATGTTAGAAGGTGGAAGCAGTAAAGACTATCAATTAGCTAAAAATTGGCTTTACAATAATCCAATTGCTATGCATAAACTATTAGCTATCCTAACAGAAGCCATTATTAAATACCTCAACAGCCAAATTGAAGCTGGAGTTGATGTCGTTATGGTTTTTGATAGTTGGGGTGGTGTGCTTAGTGAAGCTAGTTACCACGAATTTTCACTTAAATACAATAGTGAAATTATTAATAAACTACATAAAATACATCAAAATCGAACCATTCCTAATATTCTATTTACCAAAGGCGGCAATAATTGGATTAAAGAAATTACTCAAGCAAAATCTAATGCCATAGGAATTGATTGGACATCCGATATAGGCAAAATACGTAGCTCACTTGGACCTAATCCAGTATTACAGGGAAACCTTGATCCAATATTACTTGCAATTGGTGACAAAGGAGCAATAAAAGCTGAAGTTAATCGAATTTTAACCAATTATAAAATAGCTAATAATGGTAGCATAAAGGGACATGTTTTTAATCTTGGACATGGTATTGTGCCAAATACCAATCCGGATAATGTAGCCTATTTAATTGATCTAGTTCATGAATTAAGTTCAATATAAGTCTAACTATGATTAAGTACCTAAAACACACCTTATTTCTAATCTTAACTATCCAAGCTTTAGCTAAACCAAGTATTGGCTTTACTAATTTAATGTATAAAAAAGATGTTGCAACTCCAATTATGGTAGCAGAATCAAATCTTCAACAAACATTTAAAATTAATAATCAATCAGTAAATATATTTAATCAAATGATTGTTAGCGAAGTAAATCGTCAATTTGTTAATATCAATAACAAAGTTATGCAAAAATTAGCTCAAGAAAGCCAAACATTTTCCATATTTAATGGGCAAGCACTGATAAATGAATGGCAACGGGATAATCCACATATTTTCGAAAGCTTTTTGACCCAATGGATTGCTCTTAATAATGGTGATAACACTGAAGAAAGTAAAGTAGATCAAAACAATTCTAAACAATATATTTTAGTAGGCACATTAATAAGTATTGATGAAGGCCAAAATAATGTAACTTTAACCCCTTCAATTATTTCATTACTTTATAATTTAGATTTGAAAATGCTTTATTTGGTGATTGATGCAAGTAATCAAAAAGTAGTTGCACAGTTTACTGCATTTGGTCATGGCGGATTTTCTGCTTTTGAGCCAAGCTATAATACTTTAATTAACTACGATCCAACAATAATAGTACAAATGGCCATTAATAATTTAACCAATAATATTATTCATAGTATTTTAAAAATTCAACAATTCAAATAGTAGTTAATGATGACATCTAACTTTAGTTATTTAAAAAATAGTTTTAATGAACTAAATAGCGCTTGGCAAGAGTTTTTAATTAACAATTATGCCACGAACCTTATTAGTATTGATAAGCAATTATCACAGTTAAGTCATAACAACACTATTTACCCAAGTCCCGATTTAATTTTTAGAGCACTTAAACAACCACCAGAACAAATAAAAGTAGTGATTCTAGGACAAGATCCATATCATGGAGAGTTTGAAGCAAATGGTTTAGCATTTGCTGTTCCACCATCAATTAAATCACCCCCCTCATTAAGAAATATTTATAAAGAATTATCTCTTGAATATGGGTTAAATACTAAAGATATTGCCCCCAATATTCTTGAGAATTGGGTAAATCAAGGAGTCTTATTATTAAATAGCTCACTAACGGTAATTAAAGATCGAGCAAACTCATTAGCAAATATTGGCTGGAACGTAATTACCGATGGAATAATCACCGCAATTAGTCAAAGAAATCGGCACATAGTTTTTATTTTATGGGGAAACTTTGCACAACAAAAATCTTCGTTAATTGACTTAAATAAGCATTTATTATTAACATCAGTTCATCCATCACCACTTTCTGCTCATCGTGGATTTTTTGGATGTAACCATTTTAAACTCGCAAATGAATATTTAATCAGCAATAAGATAAAACCAATTAATTGGATTTAACCTGTATTTTTTTATTGGACGTCTATTATGGCAAAACTTCCTCCAAATATTATTTTAAATGTTGATTCGTATAAAAATGATCATGGCAAAATGCTACCAATCGATACGCAATATATATTTTCAACTATAGTACCAAGGCGCCCTAATAAATATACTAATTTAGTCAAAGTAATGGGAACTCAATATATTGTTAAAGAATTCCTAACTCAAAAAGTTGAACCATGGATGATTGAAGAGGCAGAGATAGAATTAAAAGAACATGGTTTTAAATTAGATAAAGCTAGATGGCAATATATCATAGATAAGCATAATGGATATCTACCTCTTGAAATACGTGCAGTCCCTGAGGGGAAAATCATTCCCGTTGGTAATGCGATTATGACTATTGTAAATACGGATCCAAAATGTGCATGGCTTACCTCATATGTAGAAACCGCCATACAAAGAGCAGTTTGGAAAATGACTACTGTTGCATCAATCTCATATGATTTATATAATCTAATTGATGACATGTTATATAAGCATACGGGGTTACATAATCTTGGACAATATCATTTGCATAATTTTGGCTCACGTGGGGCTGATGGTGAAGATAGTGACATTATTGCAGGTATCGCGCATTTATCTGCAGGATTTAAAGGAACAGACTGCACACCAGCTAACCGTAATATAAAGTTTTATTATAACACAAAAAAAGCTTATGGTATAAATATAACCGCATCAGAACATAGTGTAATGTGCTCATGGTCAAATGCTCATGAAGAGGATGATTTTAAGGCTGCTTTAATGATGATTGATTTATTAGAAGAAAAAATCAAAAACAATGACGGTGCGCCAATTGTCTCAATTGTTGCAGATACTTATGATATTTTTAGGTTTACTGCTGAATATATCGGCTCTCGTCTTAAAGATCGAATTATTAATTTAGGCAAATTAGGCGGAAAAGTTGTTATTCGACCAGATTCTGGAGATCCAAAAGAAATTTGTATTAAAGTAATTAAAACCCTAATGCAATGTTTTGGTTACTCAACCAATGATAGAGGTTATAAAGTACTGCCACCTTATATCGGTGTAATTCAAGGTGATGGAATTAATAATGATTCGCTCAGATTAATTTTAAAAGATCTTGACCGAGAAAAAATCAGTTTAGAAAATATTGTTTTTGGAATGGGTGGTGGCCTAACCCATGAAGCAGGACGTGATGAGTTCTCATTCTCGATGAAAGCCACAGCACGTTTTGATGGCAGAATTTGGCATGATTTAATCAAATCCCCGATTACCGATGTAACAAAAAGATCGCTAAAAGGCCGAGTTACTACCTACAGTAATCTAGATCAAACTGTAATATTTTCAGATCGAATTGAAAGAGCAGAATCAGATAAAAATGTTATAGACCTTATGGAAACAATTTATTTAAACGGCAAAATTACCAAAGAATATAATTTTGATGAAGTTCTTGCCCGGAATAATACTCATTTAATTAAAGGCTTATAAATTTAAAATAGCAATCTTAACTGATTACTAGTTTTATAACATTTACACATCTAATGTTAAAAAATCAATAAATTTAACATACACTTATTATATATGATCACAAAACTAGTAGTTAGCCGATCTCTTAAATTGATGAATTTGTGTCCAATAAATCACTAATGCAATAAAAATTAAAATAAAATTTACCCACATCAAAAAAGTTGCATCTTGCATATTAATCAAGCTCACAATAAAACCAACAATTCCAGTCATAAGAACATTTAAAAATATCATTGCAGCTGTAGCAGTTCCTGCAATATGTTGAAATAAAGATAAGCCACTTCCCAAACACAAAGGATAAATAAAACCAGTTGCAAAAAACATACAACTACTAGCTACCCCAATCAATAATAAATTATTATCAAAAATATAGCTTAAAATCAAATTAACTATACTAATTATAAAGAAAATATTTATAAAAAATAGCAATAACTGATCCGCACTATATTTATTAAGCAATGATTTACAAAAAAATGTGGCAATCAAAAACACGACACCTAAAGTTAGTGCAACTCTCCCAAAGAAAATCGGCGTATGCTGTAACTTTGTTTGAATTAAAAATGGACCTACTGTGTTAAAAACAATCATTAGAGAATAAGTACAGCCCATTATGATGATTAGGGCAAAAAATCGCCTATGATATATAACAGTCATAAAATTATTAAAAATAACACTAGATTTTAATGGTTGACGTCTAAAGTGTGTTTCTGGAAGAACAAGGAAAATAAACACAAATTCTATAGATATTACTATGGCAAAAAAGCTAAAACATGACTGCCAACCAAAATAAGTTTCTAAATATCCACCAATCCATGGCCCAATAACAGGTCCAAGGCCAAACATACTACCAATTAAAATACCCATAGGAGTTAATTCTTCAGGCGTTAATAAATCTGAATAAATCGCTCGACTAGTCACGGTAGCACCGCCTAAACTTACCCCTTGTAAAAACCTTGTAAGCAATACCAAATGAATTTTTGGAAAGAATATTGGAATTAAACTTATTAAAATAAAACTAGCTAAACAAATTCGCATGATTTTTTGCCTACCTAAAGCATCTGTCAGAAAACCAATAAAAAAATTGCCTAAAGCATAACCAAATAAGTAGAAACTTACAACATTTTTGACATCACTAGATGAGATATCTAAACTAATTGCCATTGAAGGTAAAGAAGGGGTTATTAGATCAACCGCCATCCCGACTATTGGCATAAGTAATAATAATATCCAAATAATTAAATGTTTACGATTTTTAGAAATGGTTAAAGTATGTGACATGATATCTCTACCTTAATTAAAATTTATATTTATATTGAAATTAGACTGAGAATTCAGATACAATATATATAATTTCATACTTATATAGAAATAAATTAAAAGTAAAATAGCACATCCTATATACTATGATTATTGAAAATAATCTTAATTATTTGGGAAACATTAAAAATTGGAGTTTGTTGTTATTATTGTACCGAAAGTAGCCAACAAATCGAAGAAGGAGCCCT
>CALFYC010000211.1 GCA_937952895.1 uncultured Neisseriaceae bacterium | reverse complement strand
TTGTTGATGAAAAATTATTAGCTAAAATCAATATATTAGATAGTATGGTTGATATTATTGGTTTAATTGATATTTGTGAGCCAATATTTAACCTAGATTTATATAATACAGATTGTGTATTACTAGAATCAATTCAGGATCCTGGAAATTTAGGGGCGATTTTACGTTCAGTTGCAGCAAGTGGAATTAAAAATGTTATTTTGTCGCCCAATAGTATTGATGTATATAATCCGAAAGTATTGCGCGCATCTCAAGGAACTCAATTTAAATTAAATCTTTATCAAAATATCGATTTAAATGAATTTATTAGAAATTATCAAGGGCAATTAGTGGCTACAATGCCAGATGCTATCAAAGATCTATATGCTCTTGATTATAAAAAAACGACGGCTTGGGTATTTGGTAATGAGGGTTCTGGTTTAAGTTCGCAAATTGTGTCTCAAATTCCACTACAAATTAAAATTCCAATGCCAGGAATGATTGAGTCATTAAATATTGCAACGGCATTAACAGTGTGTTTGTTTGAAATGGTTCGCCAAAGGTATTAATTTATGAAGTTGAGATTTTCAGATATTTTAAAAGAAGCTTTTTTAGGACCTTTATTAAAATTTTTATCCTTACTGCCCTTATTTTGGTTACGTTATATCGGATCTTTAGTTGGAATTGTTGGACTAAAAGTATCTAAAAAAAATGCTAAACGATTAAAAGAAAATCTTTTAAATGCTGGAATTTGTACTCCAGAAAATATTGATGTTGTAGCACAAAAAACTGCAATTGAGACTGGAAAAACAGTGGTAGAATCACTATGCATTACCTGGCAAAATTCGCAAGCTCAAATTGCTTCACTTGTTGTTGAAGCTATTAATTTTGAAGCTGTAGAAGAAGCCTCTAAACTCGGTAAAGCTATTTTATTTATTACCCCACATTTAGGTAATTTTGAGATTGTGGCATCTTATACACAAAAAAGGCTGAAAAAAAAATTTACTGTATTATATAAACCATCAAAAGATAAATGGTTTACTCGTTTGATGGTTGAGGGTAGATCCAGATCTGGATTAACACCAGTGCCAACAACTCGTTACGGAGTTTTAGCTATGGCTCGTGCTCTTAAAAATGGGGAAATAGCTGGAATTTTACCTGATAGTGTGGCAAGTGAAAGTGACGGGGTTTGGACTAATTTTTTTGGCAAGAAGGTTTTTGCAACTACATTAACAGCAAAACTAGTTAAATTTGATAATGTGGCAACTTTTATAGTGGCGCCATTACGCGTTAAAGATGGTTTTATTGGTAATTATGTGCCGTTTCGGACTGAAGAAACTGATACAGCTAAAATTGTACAAGAAGTATACAATGAATTAGAAAAATTGATTTTAATGGCTCCAACGCAATACTATTGGAGCTATGATCGATTTAGAATTCCTGATCATGCAAAGAATGTAGAGAGTAAAGTTTAATGATGCAGAAAATGATGGCTAATCTTGCATTTTTTATTGTAAGATTGATGAGTTACTTACCAATGCGAGCTATTAGATGGATTGGCAATACTTTAGGATTATTAACTTATCATATACTTCGTGAGCGACGTAATGTGGGATTGGTTAATTTAACTTTATGTTTTCCAGATATGAGCAAAGCTGAAAAACGTAAAATAATTAAACAACATTTTAAATATTTAATAACTGCTGGATTAGAATATGGTTTAGTTTTTTATGCAAGTAAAGAAAAAATTAAGCAAATTGTAAGCATAAAAAATGGTCATTATTTAAACCAAATATATGAAAGACGGCCAATTATTTTATTATGTCCACATTTTGTTGGGCTTGATATTGGGGCAATTCGTTTATCTTTAGATTATGTAGGCTACAGTATTTATTCAAAACAAAAAAATAACTATATTGCTGAGCAAATTAAACGTGGTAGATTAAGATTTATTGCTGATTATGGAGCTGAAATATTTTCAAGACAAGAGGGATTGCGGCCAATAATTAGGGTTTTAAAAAAAACTAACCGGTTATTTTATTATCTACCAGATCAAGATTTTGAAAAGGATTCATTATTTGTGCCATTTTTTGCGCATAAGACTTGTTCTACCTTAAATGCTTTGCCTAAAATCGTTAGTCTTACTAACGCAATAGTAGTGCCCATGGCGGTATATAGAGTGGGCGATAAATATGAGGTTGAAATTTCACAACCGTGGGATAATTATCCTACGGATAATTTAGAGAATGATGTTATACGCATGAATCAATTTATTGAAGAAGCTGTTTTAAAAAATATAGCACAATATTTTTGGTTACATAAAAGATTTAAAACACAACCAGATGGTAGACATAAATTATATAAGGATTGTTAGGGGGTATTATGACACATGTTATTGAAAAACCAAGTAAGTATTCCAAAGATTATCTAAAAAAATTGTTCCAATATACGCTAGGTGAGGATATCGCAAATGCGGTAAGTCATACTGTTGGAGCCTTTTTCGGTCTTTATGCCTTAATTAATTTAACTTGGGTGGCCGGAAGATATGGCCATGCTCTTGATGCTGTTGCGTTTATTTTTTATGGTTTAACTATTTTATTTATGTTTTTAATGAGTACTTTATATCATTCGATGGTTAACCATACCGCACGTGCAGTTTTTAAAAAATTGGATCATATTGCAATTTATGTATTAATTATTGGTTCATATACTCCAATGGTATTTAGTTTACTTAAGACGCATTTAGCTTACTGGATTTATTTAGTAATGGCAGTTATTACAATTTTAGGTATTGTATTTAAATCATTATATGCAGGTAAATTTAAAAAATTGAGTACCTTGATTTATGTAATAATGGGGTGGAGTTCTTTGTGTGTGTTACCTGAAGTATGGCATCGATTGCCAAAAGTTGGATTATACTTTTTTTTAATTGGTGGGTTAAGTTATACTTTAGGTGCGTTACTTTATGCCTTTGCTAGATTTAAGTACGCTCATATGATTTGGCATATTTGTGTCATTTGTGGGGTAGCATTTCAATACATCTCGATTACTTTTTTTATTTTACAGTATAGGATATAGATGAATTATAAAAGTCATGCATCATCAATAATTGATGATGGTGCAACAATTGGTGAAGGGTCTACAATTTGGCATTTTTCACATATATGTGCTGGTGCGAATATAGGTAAAAATTGTTCTTTAGGTCAAAATGTATTTGTGGGTAATAAAGTTGTTATTGGAAATAATGTAAAAATTCAAAATAATGTATCAGTTTATGATGCGGTAACTTTAGAAGATAATGTTTTTTGTGGACCATCAATGGTCTTTACCAATGTGTATAATCCACGTAGTCATATTGTTAGAAAGCATGAATATAGAAAGACTTTAGTTAAAACTGGAGCTACAATTGGTGCTAATGCTACCATTATTTGTGGGGTTACTATTGGTAAATATGCCTTTATTGGGGCAGGTAGCGTCGTAAAACATGATGTGCCAGATTATGCTATTATGGTAGGATCTCCTTCACGTATGATTGGTTGGATGTGCGAATGTGGGGTTAAATTAGATTTTAATGGTGATTTAAGTTGTTGTACTACTTGTGGATTAAATTATTCTTTAAAGCAGAATATTTGTGCTAAACAATAATAAAGTTCGTGAGATTATTCAGTCAAGTCCGCTTGATAAACTTGATACGAAATTACTATTAAGAGAAGTTTTAGGGATATCTCAAGCTCAATTAATCATACAAAATGAATACTCATTAAATAATGATGAATATAAAAAATTTAATACGCTAGTTGAAAAACGTTTATTAGGGATGCCAATTAGTTATATTTTAGGGCGGAAAGAGTTTTTTTCCCGTGCCTTTAAAGTAAATTCATACACATTAACGCCTAGACCAGAAACCGAAATTTTGGTAGAATCAGTCCTTGATCTAGTAAAAAATATTAAATCACCTAAATTAATTGATTTAGGAACAGGCTCTGGATGCATCGCGATCACTTGTAAACTAGAACAAACTGATCTAGATGTTACTGCAACTGATATTTCACAAGAGGCATTAATCGTTGCTTCAGAAAATGCAAAAATTCTTGGAGCTGATGTTAAATTTTTACATAGTGATTGGTTAGCTGGAATTAATGAAAAATTTGATGTTATAGTAAGTAATCCGCCTTATATTGCTCATACAGATCAACATTTATTAGATCTGAAATATGAACCATTAACAGCATTAACTGATTTTGCTGATGGTTTTTTGCATATTTGCCATATCATCAAAACTAGCTTAATTAATCTCAAAATTGGCGGGTATTTGATTCTTGAACATGGATTTGAGCAAGGAGATAAAGTGCGTCAAATATTTGCCCAACAAGGGTTTAAATCAATTAAAACGATTAGAGATTACATAGGGCACGAACGAGTTACATTTGGTATGAAAAATAATTAGTTTATTATAAGGATACGCATTATGCAGCATAAAATGAGTTGGATGGGATATTGTATTTTAGCTTTAGCTGTAGTTGTTACTTCATGGGTTTGGTTATCCGGAAATAATCAAGCAATATTTTATAAAATAAATGCCTTGCATACTTTATTTCCCATTGCCATTTGGAAAGTGTTAAATTTTATTGCTTATTCTAAATATGCTCTTTTGCCAATAGTTTTATTAATAGTGACATTACTTTATAGACGAGATTATTTTTCTCGAGTGTGCTTGATAATTGTCAGTTACTATATTATTTTCCACTTATTAAAGTTAGTTGTGGGAGAGGCACGTCCTTATATAGTATTACCAACTAATTCATTTTTTTGGTTACCCAATGTTGATGCTGCAAAAGATGCTTATCGATCATTTCCATCAGGTCATGTTGGGTTAGCTACAATATTTTCTTTGACTTTAATCCAGATCTTTAATATTCGTAATATAGGGCTTAAATTATTATTATTACTCTTTATTATCCTTGTTGGAGTTTCGAGAGTTTGT
>CALFYC010000210.1 GCA_937952895.1 uncultured Neisseriaceae bacterium | reverse complement strand
TACGAGATCGCTGATCGTGACTGGAGTTCAGACGTGTGCTCTTCCGATCTTAAAATCTTATAAAAATGTATTAAACTATAAATTTGATATCCCTCAGCTGGATGGAGATACATATTTTTATAATGATGGAACTATAGCCTATGATAGCCGCAAATGTCGCCAAAAAATTATCAAATGTGGCAAACATAAACTATTTCATGTAAGAAACAATATATAGGCCTACTGATAGATTAGATAAAAATAAATATTAAAAACTGCAGCAATAGGAGAAAATCATGGAAACATTAAAAATATCATATGTAAAACTTGATCTTAATATGAACATTTTAGATTTTAATAATAACTTAATTAACCTTTTTCGTTTAAATAAAAAAGATCTGAAAGGTCAAAGTGTTGATAATATTGTTAATATTAAAGAGCATCAGAAGTGTATTTCTAAATTAACTAATGGCCAACAAATCTCTGTGATGATTTTTAAACACCATAAAGCGTATAATGCAAGTTTTGAAAATGCTACCATAATATTATATACGCTAATTCGTAGAGAGAATGATGAATACCATATTCGTATTATTAATTGGCTTAATTGGTTACATAATATTTATGGTTCAATCGAACTTGGCTATGAATCATTATCATTAATTAATGATAAGTACGAAAAAAATGATTTTAAAAGTCTTTCAAATATTGCGTGTTTCAAAGCCTTTTACCCACTTTTAGCACTTACCCCCAATAAATTTAATCCACTTGCATTTTATAATATATTAAGAATATTTACCCCCAAGAAGCAAGAAGCATATAGTAAAGATTACACTCGAAACATATGTAGTCGCTTAATTACTAATGTTAAACGTGAAATTGGAATATCAATTTCAAATCCAATTGAAGTAATAAAAAATGAAGACTTACTAAATTTTCGCTATAAAGGCGAAATTTGTATTCCTAATACTAGCACTATTAATGATTTAATTATTCCAGTTGAAACAGATCATTTTTTAGTAAGTGTGATGCTTGCTAAATATTAATATGTGCTTATTGTTATAATCAAGCATAAAAATTAAATCATAAAATACCCGGGGAAATTAATTGTTTATAAATAAAAGTGATTTGAAATATTTAAATAACTTTGCCTTAGACAACAATTATTTTTATATAAAATGACTTTAGATTATTTCAATTATTCATTAGACATCAGCAATAATTTATATTTTAGTTCAAATAACAAAGGATATGTTAAAAGAAAGTATACTAAAGTAAATCATTATTGGATTATAATTTCTAGAATTATTGTGATAATTAATCATACCATATCTTAGTTTTATCAGGATTCAGTTCTATTTTCTAATGTATAAAATACAACTTAATAGGCTTGATCAAATACATCTTTCTCATCTAAATCAATAAAAGCATTTATTTCAGCATTTAACACTATATCTATATTAGAAAATAGATTGCCAAATTTTTTAAATAGTAGATCAGTATTTAACTTATAGAGATCTGTGGGACGATTTGCTAAATCAATATATGTATGCCCCTCTATGACCATAAATATATCATCTGAAGTTAGCTTCATAGCTTTTAAGATTTTTTCAACCACTTCGTACTTTGAATAATTATCATTGTTAGAAAGATTATAGACCCCAACTTCAAAACTATTGATTAACTGTTCTACATACTTACATACATCCCATACCCAAGTAAAGTAACGCCGACGTTGATCACTTATATAGAGAGGAATTTTATTTATAATTTTATGATATACAGTATTAACAAAACCACTATTTTTCGCCCAATTAATACCATATAAAAAAGGTATCCTTAGTATCACAGATTTTGCTTGCAAACTATTCTCCATTGCCATTTTAGTTTTTCCATAAAATTGAAGCGGATCAGGCAAATCACTCTCCCAGTATTCCTTAACTACTCCAGAATATACATAATCTGAAGAAAAATGTATACTTTGTGCGTTAAATTTTAGTCCAGCATTTGTAATGTTCATTGCACCTATATAATTAATATCTAGAGCCTTTTTGGGATCTAGCTCACATGAGTCTGGGTCAGACATTGCAACTGCATTTATACAAAAATCTGGATTTTCTTTGTTTATGATACCTAATACAGCATTAAAATCTCGAATATCAATAGATTTATCGATAGGAATCACTCTATACTTAGGAATTAGAGAAAAATATCTGTATAAATTGCTACCTAATAAACCATTAGAACCAAATATCATGATTTTCATAATAATACTCTTTTTGCATAAAACTGTTCAAGGAATTTGGTTAATCCATTATTATTACAATGTTCAATGACTAAATCTGCTTTTTGCTTTACTATATTCGAAGCATTACCCATAGCAACACTGTAATCAAATGCTTCAAACATTGGAATATCATTTTCCCCATCTCCAATAGCCATAACCAATTTAGTTTTATCGCTGCCAATAAGATCTAATGCTTTTTTGATTCCGATCACTTTATCAACGCCAAGCGGTGTAACTTCCAAATAGTTAGATTTAGATAATGTACAATTTAGATTTAATTGTTTGAGTTTATCAGAAATTATATTCAAACTATTAGGATCACCAATCAAAAGGATTTTTTGTATTGATTTTGGAATATAGTTCTCATCTATAGTAGGATTAACCCCAGATAATCTAACCTCTTCGAGAACCGAGTCATTTATATTATTAACCATCCATTTAAAATCATAATAGTAGTTTATAGAAACTTGTTCTTTGAAGCTCATTAGTACTTGATATATCTCTGGCGTAACAATTAACTCTTTTGTCCAATATATCCTATCTGAATTGGCAACTATTCCACCATTTAATCCTACAAATGGACAGTCTATACTTAATTTTGCTCCAATCATGGCAACTGATAATATTGGCCTTGCGCTTGCCAACATAATATTTATCGATGACTTACATAACTTTTTTATTATATCAGGCAATCTATCTTGTATGTCATTATTACTATTAAGAATAGTCCCATCGATATCTAACACAATTGTATTTATCAGCAAAGGTATTTTTTCAAACATTAGCAACTCCTCTTAATTAAAAATAGTTGTTTAATTAATTTATTAAAAACCATTATTCCTGTAGCATAAATTGCAACAGCTCTATTTTCAAGATTATCACCCACTAGTTGAAATGGCATATCAGAGCAAAAATGCATAGCTTCGTTAAATAATACCTTTTCCATGATGTTATCACCTTGGATATTTTTACAATAGAATTTCTTAAGTTTATTATTCAACTCATTATAAACTCTTAGAATAGCAGTGTTATAAAATTGCATATCAATATTAACTATATTATTTGTAATTGTATAGTTGATTTTTAACTTATTTTCATGAATAAAATCATATTTACCATTTGTACTATGGCTGAGCTTACCTAAATCATAAAATATGTCACAACTTGAATACCCTCTAGGATCTATTAATTTAAAGTTTCCATTTATTGGATCAATCAGAATATTTTCAAAATGTAAGTCTCCATGTACTAAACTAGACAAATGATCTGGCTTAAATAAATTTAAAATATTTGGTTGATTAATTATCTGAATGACTTCATAAATATTTTTATAACAAATATTATTTATAACAATTGAATCTGCCTCTATTATTTGTTTAAATATTGGACTTAATGATATTGTTTGCTGTAAACGTTTATATAAGCGCTCAAGATGAATTTTCTCTAAGTAATTTCCTGGCACAGGCATTATATTTTTTTGATATTCTGCCTGCAGCTTAATAATTATTTGAGTAATAATATTAAATGCATCATTTGCATAAAATTTTCCGGAAAATAATAGATCTCTTAATGTGGGATATGGAAGATATTCTAACTTTAGTGTGGCCAGGTTGTCACTGATATAATATGAATTAACTTTAGGAAATAATTCCTTAAGTTGTGATGGAATCGCATTTAAATAATTAATTTCATCTTTTAACTTCTCACATCCTAAACCAGATGCTTGTTTAGAAAATATAATCTCCATTTTTGAAGAAGCATGAGAGCCACCTCCAATATATTTCCCTTGAGTATTAATAATATCAGTTATATTAATTATATCTAATTCATTACTATCAATAAGCGCATTGGTCATACTCAAAAAACTTTTAGTAACTGGAAGTTGTGCAATCTTTAATGATAACAATTTACATACTCCCCAATATTTATAACCCTGTCCACTGTAAGTATTACTAAAATATTTTCCATCGAAATATAAATCATAAGAATCCGAACTCATTTTTAAATTATGTTCTACAAATATTAATGATTTATTGACTTTAGATGAATTGAGAAATCTAAAGATTAACCCGTCAATTAAAACATCGTTATTTATCAATATAATTTCTTCGCTTATTAAGGAGGATTCAAATATATTTGAATAAATATCTTTTGCTAAATTCATGTCATATGCTAGATCTTTGGCATGACTAGACATATATATATCTGGCGATAAAAAATACTTATGCAGTTTACTCAAGTTTAGGTTGTCATGGGTGTCATTTTTTAGGCAATAAATAATTTTTTGATTAGATATTTTCATGATAATTGTACTCCTACAGAAAATCGTTAACTAAAAACCTCTAGTTCTTAAATTTGATTTTAAAATCATTAGGGAGAAAATTATCAGAATCGAGATGGCAGATTCTGCGAATTTTCGCAAAACACAACCAGATGCATAAAGCATAAGCATTTTCAAGGAGTTGACAACAACAAAGTAAATGTGCATTCAAAAAAAAATTTTATTTTTTAAGAGTAAAAGAAAAACTTCCAGAAGATTATTTAGAATGAACAAAAAAAACTTCTTAGCTAGTATATGTGTTTATCGCACTATAATTTTAAGAAGTCAAAAATCCACCTTCGTTTTGTCTTAACAGGGAATTAATGATATTTATATAATTTAAATTTAACAAACATATTAAAAATATATATTT
>CALFYC010000209.1 GCA_937952895.1 uncultured Neisseriaceae bacterium | reverse complement strand
AGTTAAAGCGCCACCTACAAAAATTTTATCAAAAGGAGCCTTACTTGGCATTCCTTCAATTCCATTACCACTTACAATAGTTACATTATTAATTCCAGAATGTTGTAGATTATGAATCGCTAATTGTTTGTTTATATTATCACTTTCTATAGCATATACAAAATTTGATAATTTTGCAAGCATAGCTGTTACATAACCGCTTCCTGGACCAATTTCTAAAACCTTATCTGTTGATTTAAGATCTAACTCTTGTACTAATTTTGCTTCTACTCTTGGTAGTAACATTTTTTGTGAACCAGGTAAAGGTAACTCTACATCTGCAAATGACATTTTTGCATATTCATTTGGCACAAAATTTTCACGCTTAAGTAAAGAGAGCATTGCTAAAATCTTTGGATCATAAACTTCACATGGCCTAATTTGTTGCTCAATCATATTAAAACGAGCATTTTCGATATCCATTTTAACCTCTATCAATAATTTGTTTTATTTACTTGCCTTATTTACCAAGAACTGCACCACTTGGATCAATTGCTCAGGCAATGCTGGACTTACTACATACTTATTTGCTACAATAAAGGTTGGGGTTCCAGTAATATTATATGATTTAGTCATATCTTTATATTGTCCAACTTTCGCGCTTACTGTAAATGAGTTATAGGTATCCATAAATTGCTTTACTTGAGAAGTAGTTAACCCACTCTTAGTTAAGAACCCTTGTACTTGGGCATCTGAATTTAATGTATCACCATTAAAAACTGCGTTGAAAGTTGGCGTATATAATTTAGTTAAACCTAAAATTTGAATAGTTGCATTCAATTTAGCAAAAGTCATAATTGTTGCATCATCATTCCAAACCACCTGAATCCGATTTAATACGACTTTTTTATTAGGCACTAATTGTTCTTCAACCATTGGATCTACATCTTTACAATGAATACATCCAAATGAAAAAAATTCCTTTACTTCAACTTTTCCAGGTTCCTGTTGAGAAGTAGGTGGTAATGCAACAATTTTATAATCTTTACCCTCAACCGGTTTAAAACCTGCAGCATAAGTTACACTTACTACTAAATAACTCAATACCAATAATAGTTTTTTCAATTTACTGTCCTTTTTAATCAGAAATTTTTACTAATGTTCCCTGAATATCATTATCATCCAAAGCTTTAATGATGCTTTCAGCTTTATCTTGGGACCGATATGGACCTAAAATAACTTTATTAATAATTTTACCATTATCCTGTTGTGATTTGATTTTCACATCAAATCCCATTAGCGTCAGTCTTGCTTTCATGTCATTTGCAAGATTTGAATCGTTAAATGAACCTACTTGCACATAATATTTTGTCACACTAGCTTGTTTATCACTCTTACTTGCATCAGCCTTTTTAAGACCTGGTAAAATATCATAAAAATCATAATCTGGTGATGATGCATCTTTATTTTTACTAATTGGTGACTCATTATTATCAGAAATTTCTTGTAATTTCGTACTTGGAGCTAAGACCATTGGAGAAGACTCAGTATAATTATTATTTATGCCACCTGGTTGCACTTTATTAACAAATTGATTTGGTAAATTATTTAAGTAAAAAGCTAGACCACCCGCAATAACAATCCCTAATACTAACCCAACTAAAAACTTGCCCATTTAATATTTTACCCTTAAAATTGTATCATTTAATAATTAAACTGATTTTTGTTTATTATCCAGATAAGTCTTTAATTTTGCTTCTAGATCTTCTAGTTTCATTCTAGTTGCAAGCAAAACTTTTTGTTGAGTATCAAATTCTTCTCGTGTTACCAGATCTAGCTTAGCAAAAACTGTTGATACAATTGCTTTAATGTTTTGTTCAAAATCTTGTAATGGATGGTTTTTAAGTATCTGCCCCAGATGATTATTAACTTCTTTAAATAAATTTTCTTGAAACATATTTCATCTTTCAACATCAGCAAGATAGCAATTTTAACACACTAATAATTAGCTGTGTTATCGATTCCCCATAATAAAGTTGTAAAATTTTAAATTATTAAAATTCAGGATTTACAATACTTTTCTTTTTTCGGCTAGTATATTAATTTCGGAAATCTATACCTCACTATTAAAGCGTTATCATTCAAACTGAAATATTGCCTTTTCCCAAATTAGCTCTTATATAGTATTTATTGTTATAATGATTGGTTATGTAAATTAATTTTATAATGATTTAGAGTATATAATTTTGACTAAATATTGGCTATTATTATTTATATTTACGATTTTAATAATTAATAATGTCTTTGCTGATAATGAACAAATTCAAACACACATTGATCTATTTCAACAAACGACTTATATCTCAAGTCATAATTTCTCACAAAATCCATACATTGGAATGCCAAGTCTTGGAGATACTCAAGCATTCCCGTCAGAAAGTGTTCTTGATACTCAAAATGTAGCACAAAAATGGTTTGCTGATGGCACTTGGAAAGATCGGAAGAGCGTCGTGTAGGGAAAGAGT
>CALFYC010000208.1 GCA_937952895.1 uncultured Neisseriaceae bacterium | reverse complement strand
AATGGTTAATAAAGCTTTGTCCTCCAAATCCGGGATTTACCGACATAATTAATATTACATCCAATTCATGTAACACATTTTCTAAATAAGTAATTGGAGTCGCAGGATTTAATGCAAGACCAGCTTTTAATCCATAGCTTTTAATTAAACGAATACTACGATCAACATGTAAACTTGCTTCAGGATGGAAAACAATAATATCAGCCCCTGCTTTAGCAAAACCATGAATTAATTCATCAACAGGTGACACCATCAAATGAACATCAACTAACGCATCCCCACAATATGGCTTTAATGCCGAACAAAACATTGGACCCATTGTAATATTTGGCACATAATGATTATCCATTATATCAAAATGAATCCAATCAGCTCCAGCTTTAACAACTTGAGAAATCTCTTCACCAAGCCTTGCAAAATCAGCTGAAAGAATACTGGGTGAAATAATAAAGTCTTGTTTATTCATCTAATTGCCTAAAATTAATTCGCGCTCTTCTTTGGAATTGGTTTTCCTTCCAAAATATTAAGAGCCCATTTTAATTGAAAGTCAGCATTTAAATCAACCTCCGCTACATTTTGATCAACCACTTTAGGTAATTTATTCATGCGATCCTTATTTTTAGCAGTTAACTCAGCTTGAGTAGTAATTTGTTTAGGCGGAGCAATAACTGGTATACTTTCTTTTTTAGCTAAAGCACCATTTGGATTATTTAAATGCTTACCCAGACTTGCTTCAGACATATCCCAACTATCTAAAATATCACTATATTCACTTTTAATAATTATATTTGGCATAATTCCTTCAGCTTGAATTGAACGACCTTTGGGAGTAAAGTAAAGAGCTGTAGTTAATTTAATTGCCGTATCTTTAGTTAGTGGAATTACAGTTTGCACTGAACCTTTACCAAAAGTTCGTGTGCCTAAAATTTTTGCCCGATTGTAATCTTGGAGTGCCCCAGATACAATTTCGGATGCAGATGCTGTACCTTGATTAACCAAAACCACCATTGGTAAATGTTGAAATATTTGTGAGCAACTAGATAATGGATCTGGCACATTTTTATCGGGCATCATATAATTAGCTGGATTTACATAAAATTTCTGCTCTGAACCAGGAGCTCTACCTTTAGTGTAAACAGCTAGACTATTTTTAGGCACAAATGCACCAACCACACCAACTGCTGATTGTAATACGCCTCCAGGGTCATCTCTTAAATCAAGCACAATACCTTTTAAATTATGATTTTTTCTTAGAAGTGTATTTAATGCTGCAACTAACTCTGATGTTGTTTCTGATTGAAAATTAGTAATTCGCACATAGCCATAATTTTGATTTAGCATTGTATACTTAACACTTTTTACACTTATAATTGCGCGTTTAATACTAAAACTTAAGGGCTTTAGTTCATTAGCTCTTAAAACTGCAATATTTACTGAAGTTCCAGCTTTACCACGCATCTTTTTAATTGCATCATCTAAACTCATATCAGCAACAGGATCGCCATCGATTTTTATAATCATATCACCACTTTTAATTCCAGCATAGTAAGCAGGAGTGCCATCAATTGGCGCAACTACTTTTATTGCATCACCTTTTTCGCGACTCACTTCGATTCCAAGACCTGCAAATGACCCACTAGTCATTTCAGTTAATTGTTTAAATTCATTTTGATTTAAATACGTTGAATGTGGATCCAGACTAGACAACATACCACTAATAGCACCATCAATTAGTTTTGAATCAGTAACACTTTCAACATAATAACTTTTAGTAATTGCATATACTTTAGCAAAATTATTTACATCTTCAACTGGAATAGTGACACTATTATTACCACCATCAACTTCACTATCTGCATACCCAAATGGTGCCGCTATGACTAATAATAAACTTGTAACGCTACTAATAATACTTAAGTTTACTAAACGTTTTCCCATTAAATTCAATCCTTTAAAATTTAATTCATTTAATCAATAAAACAACAGCCTCAGCAACAATTGCCTCTTCACGCCCCACAACTCCAACCTTCTCACTAGTTTTAGCCTTAATACTTACTTGATCTAATTGAAGATTAAGATCAGATGCAATATTAGCACGCATTTCATCGATATAAGGTCTTAATTTGGGAGATTCTGCAATAATTGTTGTATCAAGGTTGTTGACTAAATAACCATGTTCTTCATTAACAATTTTAATTACATCACGTAGAAGTGTTCGACTATTTATATTCTTATATTTAATGTCCGTATCTGGAAAAAATTTGCCAATATCACCAAGAGCTAAAGCACCAATTAAAGCATCAATAATTGCATGAATTAAAACATCAGCATCTGAATGACCTAATAGACTTTTTGTATGTGGTATGCTTACACCACCTAGAACTAAACTTGACCCATCAACTAAACGGTGTAAGTCAAAGCCTTGACCGATACGTAACATTTACATTTCATCCAAATATCTCTCAGCATCAAGTGCTGCCATGCATCCAGTTCCAGCTGAAGTTACTGCTTGTTTATAAATCATATCTTGCACATCACCAGCAGCAAATACTCCTTTTATTGAAGTTTCAGTTGCATACCCTTCACGACCGCTATTCGTTACAATGTAACCATGATCCATTTTTAGCTGACCTTCGAAAATATCGGTATTTGGCTTATGGCCAATTGCAATAAACACGCCAGATAGTTTAAGTTCTAATATACTTTCATCTTTAGCACTCTTAATCTTTATACCATTAACACCTTTATCATCACCCAAAACCTCATCTAATGTATAAGAAGTTTTAAGTTCAATTTTACCTTCTTGTACTTTCTTCATCATTCGATCAATTAAAATTTTTTCTGATTTAAAACTATCCCGACGATGAATTAAAGTCACTTTACTACAAATATTAGATAAATATAACGCCTCTTCAACTGCCGTATTTCCACCACCCACAACGGCCACTTCTTGATTTTTATAAAAAAATCCATCACATGTGGCACAACCAGATACTCCACGCCCTAAAAATTTTTGCTCTGATTCAAGACCCAAATATTTAGCTCTAGCACCAGTTGCAACAATTAACACATCACAAGTATATTCTCCAGAATCCCCGATTAATTTAAAGGGTTTTGTTTTTAAATCTGTAGTATGAATTTGATCAAAAATAACTTCTGTACCAAACTTAGTTGCATGATCTAAAAATCTTTGCATTAAATCTGGCCCCATAACCGATCCATTTATTTCAGCTGGCCAATTTTCCACATCAGTAGTCGTCATTAATTGACCACCTTGCTCCATCCCTGTAATTATTACTGGATTTAAATTAGCACGAGCAGCATAAACTGCAGCAGTATAACCTGCAGGCCCTGAGCCTAAAATAATTAATTTATGATGCACTGACATTATCGCCTTCTTTCTCCGGCAAAGTAACATTGATTTCTAACAATTCTAGATTATCACGTCTTTCCAGATTAACTCTTAAATCTTCTTTATTAATTTTTATATAACGTGCAATAACGTCAACTAACTCTTGTTGCAATTGTGGCAACCAGCTAGGCTTGCCAGATTCAACCTCATTCATTCCACGTTCGTGAGCAAGTATAATTTGTAAACGTTCTTTTGCAACGCTTGCCGTAGCTTTTTTACGTCCAAACAATAATTCGAGAAGAGACATTACACTCTACCTCCAAAGATACGTTTTAATAAACTTTTTTTCTCTACATTGGTAAAGCGTAATGGCTTATCTTCACCCAAAAACCTAGAAATTACATCTTGATAAGCATCGGATACTGATGTGCCATTTAGACTTATTGCAGGAGTTCCCGTATTTGATGCTTGTAAAACATCTGTAGATTCAGGAATAACACCAATTAAAGGAATTCGTAAAATATCTTCAATATCTTGGATTGATAACATTTCACCACTTTCAACTCGACCTGGATTATAACGAGTAATTAGTAAATGCGCTTTAATTTTATCTTTACCCTCTAAAGCTCGTTTTGATTTAGAAGATAAGATCCCTAAAATACGATCCGAATCTCTAACAGAAGATACTTCTGGATTAGTAACTACAATTGCCTCATCCGCAAAATATAAAGCTAAAAATGCTCCACGTTCAATTCCAGCTGGAGAATCACATACAATATAATCAAAATCTTTAGATAACTCTTGAATTACCTTCTCAACACCTTCTTCATTTAGGGCATCTTTATCTTTAGTTTGCGATGCTGCTAGAATAAATAAATTATCACAATTTTTATCTTTAATTAAAGCTTGATGTAATGTTGCATCTCCTTGGACAACATTAACAAAATCATATACTACTCGTCTTTCACAGCCCATAATTAAATCTAAATTACGTAGACCAATATCGAAATCAATTACAACAGTTTTATGTCCCCTAAGAGCTAGGCCAGTTGCAAAACTTGCTGATGTAGTAGTTTTACCCACACCGCCCTTACCAGATGTAACAACGACAATTTTTACCATACAATGCTCCTAAGCTAATAAATGAATTTATAGTGGAAGAATATTCAAACGATCTTTTTCATCTAAAAAAACCATTACAGGTTTTCCTAAAATAGTCTCAGGTGGTTTTTTATCCATAGTTTTATATATCCCACCAATTGCCAATAATTCCGCATTAAATTTTGTTACAAAAATTCGTGCATTTTTATCTCCAGTGCTCCCCGCAATTAAACGTCCACGAGCTTCTCCATATACATGGATATTTCCAGATGCAACAATTTCAGCGTTATCTGACACAAAGTTATTAATAATAATATCACCATCATTATCTAAACGAATGCCACTTCTAACAGGTTCATCAAAAATTAAACTCTTATCATAGACATGCTTTGATTTTATAGCATTTGCATAATCTACTACATTGATGCCTGAAATTTCTTGAGTCGAGATATTATCATTTCTCGCAATCGAATGTAAAATTACATTTACTTTAGTTGCGATTTCTTTTAAAGAAGTTAATAAATTTTTTATGCTTTCAATATCAAAATCAGGATCAAAATTTAATACAATTGGGTAATTATCTTGGCCTAATTTTTTAAAACCTATCAATTTATTTTGAATTTGCTCAAGCTTGGTTTTAGAACCAATATGAATAACATAATATTCAAATACTGCTTTATTAAACTTTACCACAGAGCTTAACATACATCTTCCATATTAACCTATCTTGAATCGCCATTATTTTAACATACTAGAATCAATTGAGATTAACTTATATAGAAAATATTACACTTCCACTTTTTAGCGTTATAAGTTGTTAGCATAAAGCAGTTAACCTTCATCCGTCTTTGGATTTTCTTTACATAAGATTATCTAGATTATTAGAAATATTTTAAATGGCAGAGCAATATAAATAAGTAGCTTTTATCTTAATGATTAGCTGATATAAGATCTAAGTGATACAATTAATCACTTAGATCTATTTAAACATTAGAATAAAAACCTTTTCATATAAACATTATGGTTTAGAATAACGGTTAAATACTGACAAAGCTGCAATATCAGTAAATATTCGAGCATTATCATGATCAATTGGCAATAATCCATATGTAAACTGCAAATTATCCACAAAAATCTGATCTACCAATCCTTTATCTGAAAGACTAGTCATTCCATCATAAGCACTCATGGTATTTAAATTGGTCACTATTGAATCACGCCTTAAACAAACTAATGTAACCGGTGAAAAAGTTTTCCAACTAACCAAACTTGCCGACTCCGCCTCATCTATGAGTAAGTCACTTAATGGATTTACAAATGCTTTAATTGAATTATTAGTATCTGAAAAAGGTGGCATTGATGTTGCTTGACTATATAACAACATAAGAACTGATTCATCTGATGGCTGATTAACCCCAAATAAATCTGGCACAGTATAAGGAACATGCTCGTTACTTAAATTACAAAAATCAGCAAACATAACGCTAGAACAAGGAAGTCTATTATAATTAGCCGCAGCACTAAAAACATATGCTGTTAAAAATGGCTTATATAAAGTTGCCTTTAAAGTATTTTGAATATTAAATTCATTCTTACTCTCACTTCTACTCACATTGGCTAACGCAAATGGTAATTGCTCACCTATCAAATCATAGGCACCATTTACAGGGACTGTAACTTTTAAATTCATATTAGCACTTTTTAATGAAATATCACCCTGTTGTAGCATACGAGAAGTCCAAAGTGCATATGCGCCACCCTCTGAATAACCAGTTATATATAAATTTAGAGTTTCTTTATTTGAAATTCCAAGTGAAGTAAATAATTGACGTGCTGCAGATAACATATTCACACCACTAAAAACATTTACTTGTGGAAATAGTACATAAGGATGAAAATCTTGTGGATCTACACCATAACCTATGTAATCAGGAAGCACAACGATATAACCTTGTGAGGCATATACTGAAGCATATTCTATATCACTTTCACTATCTGAGGATGGCCCAGCCTCATTTTTATTTACTACCGTTGCATGATAAAATAAAATTACCCCTTTAATCTTATTCGAAGGAATACCTTGAGGCATTACAATACTTCCGGATACGAGAGTTGTTGCTTTAGACTCGATGGTGGGTGGAGTAACTGAAGAACCAAAATTTAACCCTTGAGTATAGTAAGTAATATTATATTCCGCAACACTTTCAATACCTAAAGCATTATTTGCAATTTGATTGATACTATATCCACCAAATTCAGATAAATTTTTAAGATTACTTAAACACATAGGAGACGATGATTCAAGATCATTACACAACACAGAATATGTAAATTTAACCATTTGATCAACAGAATATACTTGACTTAATTCATATGATTTAAGTTCACCAAATTGACTTGCTGCTTGCAAATTAATACCATTAGCATAATTGACAAATAGTATTGCTATAAAAATGATATATATAAATTTAAAATATTTATTCATTTATGACACCTTAAAATAGTTCGAAACACTTAACAATTCTTATCTTAACCAAATAAAGAGAGCGTATTTTATAATAGCTATTTAAAATACACAAATTTATTTACCTTTGCTTCCATCTCATCAAATTATAAATATGGCCAACCTTTTTATAACCTGCATCTATTTAAAATCATAGGCATTAAAATAAGGTATACTAACAACCTTAAATTATTTAATAATTAAATATGAAGAAATATAATAGTGTTATTATTGGTGCTGGCGCTGCTGGATTAATGTGCGCATACCAATTGGGTAAAAATGGTAAATCTGTTGCATTGCTTGATCATAGCACAAAACTTGCAGAAAAAATTCGAATTTCCGGTGGTGGATTTTGCAATTTTACCAATATCTATACTAGCCCCAATTGTTATATCTCCAAGAACCCTCACTTTTGTATTTCAGCCTTATCAAAATATACACCGCAAGATTTTACAAGTTTACTAGATAAATTCCATATTAACTATCATGAAAAAACACTTGGTCAATTATTTTGTGATAAAAACTCCCTGGAAATCATAAATTTATTAGATTTTTTATGCAATGAAAATAACGTCATCCGCCACATGGGTGTATCTATAAATGAAATTGAATCAACCAATTCAGGCTTTGAAATAAATTCCTCAATTGGTATCTTTAAAGCAGAAACACTAATTATTGCAACCGGAGGTCTTTCTATCCCTCAAATTGGCGCCACTGGATTTGGTTATGAGATCGCACGTAAATTTGGTTTAAAAATTGTTGAGCCCAAACCAGCACTTGTTCCGCTCACTCTTCCTGAAGAAAAGTTCAAAAATTTTACAGCTTTATCTGGAACTTCGTTTTATAGTGAAGTATCAACTAAAAATAAAATTCGCTTTTTAGAAAATTCTCTAATTACTCATCGTGGCCTAAGTGGACCTGCAATTTTACAAATATCATCTTATTGGGATCATAAAGAAACAATTGTAATTGACATGTTACCCAACCTTAATATTGAAGAACTTATTTATTGCCAACGGCATAGTTTATGTACTTTAAGTAACTTCCTAACTAATTATTTTTCAGCTAGATTATCAAATAATATTACAGAAACACTAAAGATTGATAAGCAAATTTGCCAATTATCTAATCTAGAAATAAAAAAAATAGCTGAATTTATCCATAAATTTGTCATAATTCCAAGTGGAACCCAAGGCTTTAAAAAAGCAGAAGTCACAAAAGGTGGGGTTGACACTAATGAGTTATCTTCCAAAAGTCTTATGAGTAATAAGATTGATGGACTATTCTTTATTGGTGAAGTAGTTGATGTAACAGGATGGCTCGGTGGATATAATTTTCAGTGGGCATGGTCTTCAGCTTATGCAGCTGCTAACTATGTTTGATGATATTAAACACAAATTTGAATAAAAAGGACTAATTACATTATGAAAATTATTACGATCAATGTGAATGGAATTCGCTCAGCATTTAGTAAAGGCTTATTTAATTGGCTTGAATCTCAAAATGCTGATTTTATTTGCTTACAAGAAATCAAAGCTCAGCATGATGATATACCCTTAGAGTTAAAAAACTGGAATGGCTATTATTGTTATTTTAATCCAGCACAAAAAAAAGGCTATAGCGGTGTTGCGATTTATGCTAAAGCAAAACCTAATCAAATTATTGATAAACTAAATAATATTGAAATTGATGATGAAGGACGCTATTTACAATTTGACTATGATAATTTAAGTGTTGTATCACTTTATTTACCTTCAGGGTCATCCGGTCCCGATAAGCAGGCTAAAAAATTTAGATTTATGGAATATTATGAACCAATTTTAAATAAGAAATTATCTTCAAATAAAAACTATATTTTATGTGGAGATTGGAATATTGCACATCGTGAGATTGATCTTAAAAATTGGAAAGGTAATCTAAAAAATTCAGGATTCTTACCTGAAGAACGATCTTGGATTGAGAAAAGATTTAGTTCTGGCTTTATCGATACATGGCGTAATTTATATCCAGAAATTCCTGGTTATACATGGTGGTCAAATCGTGGGCAAGCTTATGTTAAAGATGTGGGTTGGCGAATTGATTATCAAATAATTACTCCTGGAATTGTCAATTCAATAAGTTCAGGTGAAATATTTAAAACAATTAAATTTTCTGACCATGCGCCACTAATTATGGAATATGATTTAAAATTATAAAATGGGTTAATTAAGATTATATTTAGTTAAAATTAATTTTAAGATTTCAGCAACCCCAAAACCAGCTACC
>CALFYC010000207.1 GCA_937952895.1 uncultured Neisseriaceae bacterium | reverse complement strand
TTTAATTAAAGATGCAAAAAATAAAGGGATCCAAGTATTTGTCGAGACATGCCCACATTATTTATTTTTAGATGAAACCATGTATAGTAAACTAAATGGCTTAGCAAAAATGAATCCACCACTTCGAAATAAAGCCAATCAAGATTATTTATGGCAAGCCTTAAATGATGGGGTAATTGATACTATTGGTTCTGATCATGCGCCTCATACATTAACTGAAAAAGATCAACCCCTATGTAAGTGCCCATCAGGAGTTCCTGGTATTGAAACAACATTACCATTAATGTTAACTGCGTATAAAAATGGCAAGGTAAATTTAACTAAAATAGTTGAATTATTATCTCTCAATCCAAAAAAATTATTTAACCTTCCAGATAATCAAGATATAATCTTTGCTAATATTGAAGATTATCGAGAATTAAAAGTGGAGTCATTATGCACCAAAGTTGCCTGGTCGCCATTTTTAGGGATGAAATTGACTGGATATCCAGAATATTTATATACCAATAATCAGTTCTTCCATTTATAAACCATATAAGAGGCTTAAATTAAGATGAGTGCTCAAACATGGATGAAATTAGCTAACTCATTAAGTGGTATAATTAATCACCTACCACCACATATGGCTACCAAAATTTATTCAGCTGGTCATAGATATATAACAAAACAATTTATTCAATATAAACCTAATTTTAATTATACTCCAGAAAAAGCTTTAGAACGTAAACTTTGGAATTTAACTTTTAGAACGCCATTAATTAATGCATCCGGAATGTTTAAAAATGGCGATGGGTATGATTTATCTTATAAATTAGGTGCAGGTGGTTACATTGGGGGAACGAGTACATATAACCCACGTGGAGGCAATAATAAAAATAATATTAAGTGCCCATTTGTATTTTTAGCAAAATCAAAAACCTCGTTAAATTATATGGGACTACCCAATCTTGGTGATGAAGTTTTAGCCAATAAAATCATTACAACTCATAAACATGAAAATTGTCCAATTGGATGGAGTTTATCTAGATCTCCAGATTATTCCTTGGAAGAGGGATTAAGTAATTTAGTTAAAAGCTTATGGTTATACCATGAAAATCAGCAAATTGATTTTATTGAAATTAATGAAAGTTGTCCAAATATAAAAGGCAATCCTGGAGATATTAAAGATCGACTCAAGTTTATTGCTGATAAATTTTTATCTAATCGGAAGCGTAATTTACCAGTTATTGTAAAATTTTCTAATGATTTGGAATTAAAAGATATACCAGAAATTTTAGATATACTATTCGAATGTAAATTTGATGGAATAACCATTGGTAATACGTCAACCAAGTATTCAGAAATTTTTAAATATCTA